>JABABY010000017.1 GCA_014237955.1 Planctomycetota bacterium | reverse complement strand
GGTCACCAGGAAAAGCAGCGCAGTAATGTTTGAGAAGAGAGCCATTTTCGTCATCGCCGACATCCATGGAAGAAAGAGGCGTTTTTAACCATTGAGACAGTTGTAGTTTGTGGGTGTTAAACCTTAACAGTTGTTAGGACAAAGAAAGCGTATGTCGCAGATAGCGACTAGGCAAATGCGGGAAATAAAAACCGCCTGTTTTATTTGCACATCATTTCTGATGGTGTAGAGTTTTCTGTCGAATTGTGTTCGCCGTTTTTCCGAATACTGAATTTTTTTGGAGATATGAGCCATGAAAAGGCTACTGATATTGGCGATTTTGTTGGTGGCAACAGTTGGCTGTAACCGTTGTCGTTCTAGACGCTCTCACAGTTGGGCTCCTTGGCGTTGTGGTACCCAGAGTATGCAGACGATGCCTTGTATGCCTTGTGTTCCTTGTGATCCCTGCAGCGCTTCAACAGGTGTTGGTGTTTCAGGGGGTGTTGGTGTTTCGGGTTGCTCCACATGTGCAACAGGTGGAAGTTATGAACAGGGCGTTATTCTCAACAGTGGTCCTGCAACGAACCCACCGACCATTACGCCGGCAAATCCCGGATCGTAATCGCAACGGTTGTAATCGGAACAACTCCCTCATCCGGCATCTACCCGCTCGAAATCCTGACGCGCGGGCAGTTGTCGATGCCTCCCTCCCTTTTTCGAGCTAGACTACAAGCGGATACTCTGCTTGCAGGGCACCAATTAGGTTAGCGCCCCAAGCGATGAAAAGTTTTACGGCACCGCCTACTAGAATTGAAAAAGGGAGAGGACCTTGCGTTTCTTTCTTGCCATCATATTGTTACTTCCGGTAACCGATGTGGATGCGCAGTTCACTGATGAGGACCCCAGTCCCGCGTCTGCACAGCTTGTCCGTAAAGAAGTGGTCCAACTGCAGGTGGGTATTATTGTCCGATCTACCGGAAGCCCCTTAAAGGGTGTTGAAGGTACCATGCCCATTCCGGTTGACTGGCCCGAACAAAAGGTAAAGGTCATCAACGAAGAGGCATCTTCCGAAGTTCGCCGCATTTCTTATGACGTGGTGGGCGATACCGTTAAGCGGATGGTCGTGCAGATCCCATTTATTCGGGCGGGTGAGTCAGCTCAGGCGATGGTGACTTTTGAATGCACCCGCTATCACATTGTGGCACCAGAAGAAACAAGTCAGTATAAAATACCAAAAAAGATAACGCCAAAAATCAGAAAATATTTGGGCCCCAGTCCGAGTATTGAAACAAAAAACGGTAAAATTCGTAAGTTGGCGCGAGAAATTATTCGTGATGTGCAAGGAGACTGGGCAAAAGTCGAGGCGATATATGATTGGGTTCGAAACCACGTTGAGTACAAAAATGGCCCCCTCAAAGGCGCCTATCAGGCCCTCAAAGATGGCGATGGAGACTGTGAAGAACTCAGTTCATTATTCATCGCCTTCTGCCGCGTGAACGGTATTCCTGCCCGCACGGTATGGGTCCCCGGACATTGTTACCCGGAATTTTATCTGGACGACGCCGAAGGCGAGGGGCACTGGTTTCCCTGCCAGGCAGCCGGTACGCGGGCCTTTGGCAGCATGCCAGAGTATCGCCCAATTTTGCAAAAAGGCGACAACTTTCGCGTCCCAGAAAAGAAAGGCCGACAGCGGTACGTGTCGGAGCAACTAAAAATTGTCGATGTTATGGGGCCAAATAGTCCTAAAGTCGAGTTTGTTCGCGAAGTGTTGACAAACTAAAATGGTTTTTCTCTCGCTTTCTGTTTAGGGCTGGATACCCTCTTTGTACATTCCCCCTCTCCCCACCCGGTCTGTCATACCGTTAGACTGAGAGTCGCGAAGTGGCAGACCCATGGAGGCCTTCGGATGTCCCCCCAGAACTTAAAAAAGACAAACCCTTCTTTAGAGAGCGGCGATAATGTTTTTGAGGTCCACCACCCGCTTATCCAGCATCACCTCACGCGCCTCCGCAATCAATCAACCGCACCGATTGAATTTCGGAATTTGATTCGGCGATTGGCAGTGTTGCTCGCATATGAAGCGACTCAGGATCTGCAAACCGTATCTGTTTCTGTCGAAACGCCACTAACAACGACAGACGGCCACGCCCTCAAGCCAAGCATTGGCTTGGTCCCGATCCTCCGTGCCGGCTTGGGGATGGTCGACGCCGTGTTAGATCTGATTCCCAGCGCCGAGGTATGGCACCTGGGGCTCTACCGGGATGAAAAGACCGCCCGCCCCGTTGAATACTACAGCAAGCTCCCACAGAGCCAGCCAGTCGATGTGGCTCTGGTGCTCGATCCGATGCTTGCCACTGGAGGCTCGGCCCTTGCCGCCCTGAACACACTGAAGGAATGGGGTGTGCCCAGAATTAAACTGCTTTCAATTATCGCCTCCAGAGACGGCATTGCCGAAGTGACCGCCCACGACCCAGATACCCAGATCTATATTACTGCTGTCGACCCGGAGTTGAACGACCAGAAGTTTATCGTACCCGGACTGGGTGATGCTGGAGATCGCATCTTCAATACATTTAAAACACACGATTAACTTTTGAGAGGGTCCCCAGAGGCGTCGCCGGTTGTTGTCGACGAAGTCCTTCACTATAGTCCGGACACTTAAACCCACCCATAATTAGAGACGGATCCCATGGAACGACTCATCAGCGCATTTGGCTTGCTGGCCATGATCGGTATTGCCTGGCTGATGAGCTCTAACCACAAAAAATTTCCTCTGAGAGTGGTGGTTGGCGGTTTGGCACTCCAGCTTATTTTTGCCCTGTTGATTCTTCAAACGGGTCCCGGAAAAACAACCTTTGGGGTGATCGGGGATATTTTTACGAATATGATTTCCCATGTGGATGCGGGTTCTCGGTTCATGTTCGGAATGGACCGAGAATTGGAAATCCCTGTGGAGGTCTCTGGAGAACCGCACCAGTCCCACTTTCAGGTCTGGGAAAATCCTAAGCGGGATATACAGGATCTGGTCGAGTCGATTCGCGGCAAAAAGGGTGTGGTGACCATTACTGTGGGTCAGACTACACAGGATTTTGATCTCAGCACCGATGACTGGGAACAGCAACTGCGAGAGTGGTTTCATGTTGCGATTGGAGCCTTTCGAGGCGGCCAGTTCCCGCGAACAAAACAGTTGCTCAGTTCGTTTGCTTTTGGAGTGTTACCGACGATCATCTTTTTTTCCTCGCTGATGTCGATGCTCTATTATTTAGGAGTTATGCAAAAGGTCGTCGCCTTCTTTGCCTGGATCATGCGGAGTACGCTCGGAACGAGCGGTGCCGAAACGCTCTCCGCTGCTGCCAATGTGTTTGTGGGCCAGACCGAAGCACCCCTGGTGATTCGTCCATACGTATCAAAAATGACCCAGTCGGAGTTGATGGCGGTGATGGTCGGTGGATTTGCCACCATTGCCGGTGGGGTGCTGGCAGCGTACGTCAGCTTTGGCATCGATGCCGGCCATTTGGTGACCGCTTCGGTCATTTCTGCCCCAGCGGCTCTATTGATCGCCAAAGTCATGCAACCTGAAACCGAGCATTCTCTCACAATGGGCGAAGTCGAATTGCATGTGGAAGAAAAAGAAGCCAACCTGATTGGGGCCGCAGCCTCCGGTGCAACGGCCGGCATGAAATTGGCCATTAATGTAGCGGCGATGCTGATTGCTTTTCTTGCCATCATTGCCATGTTCAATGCCATCATCGGATGGACCGGCGAATGGTTTGGTTTTGTTGCTACAGATCGCTGGACGCTCGAAAAAGGACTGAGCTGGTGTTTTTGGCCCCTGGCCTGGCTGATGGGAATCCCGGCCGTCGATTGTGGCAAAGCGGGCGAGTTGCTGGGAACGAAAATGGTTGCCAACGAGTTTGTGGCATATTTACAGCTGGGTGAAATGATCGGTGCCGATAAAGAGGCACTCTCACCACGAACCGTTACAATCCTGACGTATGCCCTTTGTGGATTTGCTAACTTTGGCTCGATCGGTATTCAGCTCGGTGGAATTGGGGGTGTAGCCCCGAGTCGTCGCAGTGATTTAGCGAGACTTGGTATGCGCGCCATGCTCGGCGGCACACTCGCCGCGTTCATGACCGCCTGTATCGCGGGCATCTTAATTTAACGGTTCTTTTTCTGACATTTTCTCTCCGAATGGTTCTTATGCAAACGCTACTCGATGAAAAACAGCTAAGAGATGGTGTCCGGAAGATGGCACAGGATATCACCGACCATTACCAGGACCGCCCCCTGACCATTATTGGCATTCTGACCGGGAGCGTCGTTCTTCTGGCCGATATGATTCGGCTCCTTGAGATGCCGCTCCGAGTCGGAGTCCTGCAGGCCCGCAGTTATCACGGCGCCACGACGACGCGAGGTGAGTTGGTCATTAACGATGAACTGATGCCGGACATAAAAAATCGCGAGGTATTACTTGTGGATGATATTTTTGACACCGGTTATACGCTCCGAGAGGTCATTGCACGAATCAAAAAATTAAACCCATCCTCTGTTTCATCCGCTGTCCTGCTCCACAAAGAGGGCCGGTGTGAGGTCGAGATGGCACCCGATTTTGTCGGATTCCATATCCCGGACAAATTTGTCGTCGGTTACGGGCTCGATTACGAGGACGAATATCGAAATCTGCCCTACCTGGCAGCATTGGAAGAAGCCGATTTAAAATCGCATTAGGTGTCGATCGGGCCAAAGTTAACGCGGCTATCTCGCCGCAGCCAGATGCTTCAAAAAATCATGGTTGCTCTCGAGGAGTTCATCGCTCGCGTGCATTTCATCCAGGCTCATCCATAAAACCTCGGCAACTTCATCGGGATTCGGTACCAGGTGGGCGGAATCTTGGAGCGTAGCCCGCCACCAGGCAATGTGAACCCGCCAGCGGGTGACGCATTCCCAGATTTTTTCCACAGGGTGTACTGCGACCCCGAGTTCTTCTTCGACCTCTCGTCGCAGAGCAACCGGCTCGCTTTCTCCCGGCTCAATCCCGCCACCAGGAAAACAAAGTCGAAGCGGGGCAATCACATGTTCCGAGCGCCGGATCACAAGAAATTTTTCGCGGCGCTCGATGACCGCCACCACACCTAGCCGGATAGGAGGATTTTGATCGTTGCTGGAAGACATAGGATGGTACTCCCGATTCCACGGCGAAAAAAACGCTAGGAAGAAAAAGGATCGGGCAACAAGGCCTCTAAAGTAACTTCGCGGGTCGCGTTGTTCGCTTCGGTATCCACTAATACGATGGGCAGCTGTTTTGCAAATTCTGCCAATACTTGTCGGCAGGCCCCACACGGAGAGACGCCCCCGGCCGCCGCAATGGCAAGACCCGAAAACGTTTGGTAGCCAGCAGTGACTGCCGTACTCAAGGCGGTTCTTTCGGCGCAAATGGTCAGGCCATAGGAAGCATTTTCTACATTGGCCCCCCTAAAGATGGTTCCGTCGGCACTCAGCAAAGCCGCACCGACAGAAAAATGAGAATAGGGCGCATGCGCCATCAAGCGGGCTTCGAGTGCAGCCGCAACCAGTTCGGTTTTCTGTTGCTCATTCATCCTCGTTGCTCCCAACCGGCTGCACCCGCTCCAAAATTAAAGGGCCAGTGCCCACAGCCTCATCATGAATTGCAATGGCCGATCTTAAGTTCGTAATCAATGGGTCTGTGGCCTCTTTCCGCGCAAAGACCCTTAATAGTTCTTCACCCTCCTCCACAACATCACCAATCCGAACCCGCATTTCCAGACCCACGGCGTGGTCGACCTGGTCGGACATGCGTTGCCGCCCACCCCCAAGCTGGACCACAATTCTACCAAGTTGTGCCGCATCAACACCACTCACATAGCCGCCTCGATTTGCCAAGATGCTCGTTGGCGTGGCGACTTGGCACACCTGTTCTAAGTTGCCACCCTGCGCGCAGACCATCTCGGAAAATTTTTCGCTTGCCTGCCCGCTCTCAAGAATCTCTTCAAGCCGACGATGCGCTTCCTTTTTGTCGGTCGCAAGTCGCGATGAAATCAAGGCCTCGGCCCCTAGGGCCAACGTCACTTCGCGCAGATCCTTCGGGCCTTCTCCCTTGAGTAGAGCGACCGCCTCGTTGACCTCCACCGCGTTGCCGACCATTTTTCCAAGCGGTTGATTCATGTCGGTGATTAGTGCCGTTGTGCTTACGCCCATTGCGGTGCCGACTTCCACAAGTGACTCTGCGAGCGCCCGCGCATCGGCCATATTTCTTACGACCCCTCCCCCACCACATTTGACATCCAAGACCAATGCGCCGATCCCCTCAGCAAGCTTCTTGCTCATAATGCTTGCGGTGATCAAGGGAATCGATGGAACGGTCGCGGTCACATCCCGCAGCGCATAGAGTTTCCGATCGGCAGGGGCGATTTCTTTTGTCGTGCCGGTGATTACACAGCCTACCTGCTCGGTCAATCGCTGCAGTTCTTCGAGCGACAGATCGGTGCGAAAGCCTTTGATCGACTCGAGTTTATCGAGCGTGCCTCCCGTGATCCCCAGGCCGCGACCGGAAATCATCGGCACCCATACGTCGCAGCAGGCCAATAGCGGAGCCAAGATGAGTGAAACTTTATCCCCAATACCGCCAGTGGAATGTTTGTCGACCCGCAGCCGGGCATCATGGGGCCAGCTGAGCGTGACCCCGCTCTGGAGCATTGCGATTGTGAGCGCACGGATTTCGGCCTTGTCCATGCCGTGGATGCAAATGGCCATCGAGAGGGCCGCCATTTGATAGTCGGGGAGGCTGCCATCGGTATAGGCCTGAATAAACCACTCAATCTGCTCCGTTGAAAGCGGCAGCTGGTCTCGTTTGAGTGCAATAATTTGTGCAGCATTCATAAGAGTGCCAACGTAGATGGGGTTGTCCTCAAAAGCAATTTGATTGTCACCCGATAGGGAGTTTGGTTTCAAGGCCGCATTTTTTATAAACTCAGATTGCGGAGAAAGAGTCCAGGATTCCAAACACAATACGCCGCATTTTTTCCGCCGCCTGGGCAGCGGTTTCAAGAACACCCTCCCCGGTCGTTTCATCCAGGGCGTCTGGCAGGCAGACGTTGGTAATGGCAGAGAGCCCCAAGACCCGTACACCATCGCCGGCCGCCACGATGGCCTCCGGAGCGGTACTCATACCCACGGCGTCAGCACCGATGCGTCGCAGATAGCGATATTCGGCTCGGGTCTCATAATTGGGGCCTCGCTGTGCTGCATACACGCCCAACTGGACGGAAAAATCCTCATGTCTGGCTACCTGTCGGGCAAGGTCGATGCAGCCCGGGTCGTACGTTGCTCCTCGACAACACGAATACGTTGCGATCCGGTCGTCGGCCTTGTCATCGTCACCGGGAGAGGCTGTCGCAGGCCCTCCTATCAAATTGATGTGGTCTTGGATGATCATCACATCCCCATCGGAAAAATTCGGATTGATGCCCCCGGCGGCGTTGGAGACGATCAATAGTCCGACTCCCAGGGCGCTCATCACGCGTACCGGCATCGTGAGTTCATGGAGCGAATATCCCTCATAGAAGTGAAAGCGGCCTTGCATGGTGATCACCGGCATCCCGGCGAGATACCCGCAGACAAGGCGCCCCTGGTGGCCGAGCGCTGTTGATCGGGGAAAATGAGGAATGGAGGCATAGTCGATCAAGACCGCCTGTTCGATATCGTTGGCCAGGTCCCCCAGCCCGCTCCCGAGGATGATCCCGGCAGTTGGCCGCTCTGGCCAGAGGTTTTGCACGTATTGGGCCGCTTCTTCGATTTGATGCGTAACGTTGAGCATGCAGCGGCGTTCCCGTAACGGTCTACCCGTTTGACAGTTTTACCCTCTCTTTTTCCAACGACGGCAAAACGGCTCCGGGCCTTGCCCTTATTTCTAGCGACCTCACTCAGGATTTGTTTTCAGCAATCCGCTTGAGCATCCCGCACACCAGAGCCCGCAGTTTGGGCTCGGCGGCGTTGGCGGTCGCGATAATGGTATCGACCTCGGCCACCTCCAGGGCGTCCGGCAGGCACATGTCTGAGATCACGGAAAAACCGATACTCCGCAATCCGCAGTGGACCGCGGTGATCACTTCCGGAACAAGGGACATCCCTACGACATCAGCTCCGATCATCCGCAAAAAACGGTATTCAGCGCGGGTCTCCAGGTTGGGCCCGGTGACCGTCACGAGCACTCCTTTATGAGCCACAAAGTCTTCCCGCCGGGCAACGGCCAGCGCCTCATCGATCATTTGCAAATCATACGGGCTCGACATATCGGGAAAACGCGGGCCGAGCCGATCGTCATTAATCCCAATGAGCGGGTTGTCGTTCATCAGGTTGATGTGATCTTCGACCACCATGATATCTCCTGCACGGTAATTGGGGTTCATCCCGCCCACCGCATTGGAGACAATCAACCAATCGGCTCCCATTGCCCGCATGACCCGGACAGGTAGCGTGATCGCCTGTGCCCGATGTCCCTCATAAAGATGGACCCGACCCTCCATGACCATCACGGCCACCCCTTCACAACTGCCACAGACAAGCCGCCCCCGATGGCTCGTGGCGGTCGATTGTGGAAAGTGAGGGATTTCTTCGTAATCGATCTCCGCTTCGACATCGATCTGTTCGACAAAATGTCCCAACCCGGTGCCGAGGACGATGCCTGCCTGAGGCTGCTTGTCCCACACCTTCTGGATATGTGCTCTCGCCTCGCTGATCTGATCAAAAAGTTTTAGCATCGTCGCTCAATATCCTGTGGTTGTAAAAAGGTCGTTTTCAAAGAGGGTTCGTTAATAATCTCCAGGCTGATCCTGGCGGCCACCCTCTCCCTGCTCTTCCAGGGCCAGGGCCTCGGTACTGCTCGTACCGAGTCGGGTTGCCCCCAGGTCGATCAAGGCCCGGGCATCGGAGAGCGTGCGGATCCCACCAGAGGCCTTCACGCCAATGGAACAATGCTTTCGCATGAGGGCAATATCCTCACAAGTCGCCCCGGTTGCCTTTAACCCGCCATCCGCTTGTTTCACAAATCCGAAACCGGTCGATGTTTTGACAAAAGCGGCCCCCACCTGCTCACTGATGTGGCAAAGTTCGATTTTCTGCTGTTCGCTATTAAGCAGGCCCGTTTCGAAAATGACCTTTACGATCGCTTCGTTGGCCTCGGCCGCCTCTACCACCGCACCGATATCTGTGGCCACATATTCCCAATCCCCCTCAAGCACTTTTCCGATATTGACCACCATGTCGAGTTCCACTGCACCGTTGCGGCATGCCTCGGCCGCCTCGGCCGCTTTGACGAGCGTCGCGCAGCCGCCGTGCGGAAAACTGATCACGGTCGAAACCTTGACCGGGCTCTCTGCGAGCAGCCCAGCGGCCCGGCCGACCATGTACGGTTTGACGCAAATACTGGCCACTTCGTATTTAGCGCAGAGTGCGGCTGCTGCGGTTAGATCCTCGTCGGTCTGCGTGGGGTGCAGGACGGCGTGGTCGATATAGCTGGCAATGGATGTGGCCATCGTGATTGCGCGCTCCGCGAATCTTGACTAGTGTAGAAAAACTAAAAATAGTCTACAGAGACAAACTGTGGGAGGGCAGCGGTCAAAATGACTCGAGCGGCCCGAATTTTGAAGCACCCATGGCGGCTCGGCCCATTATTTTGCCCCACCCGGCGACTTCTCGGGCGACTCGGGAAGCACCAGATCGACCACCAGTGGCCAGTGGTCGCTTGTCGAAAGCCCCGTCAGGCGGCAGACGAAGGTCCTCCGCAGGTGTTTTTTGAGCGATTCGGGCAGCAGGATGTGATCGATCATCGTGTACACATCGTCGCTGTCGGCGACCCCATTCTCATTGCGATCCCAGTGTGAGGTGACCCGATCTTCCGGTCTTCGGATATGGCCCGCGACGTTGAACAGTTCGGCCCCTTCCCGCGCGGGATCAAAATCCTTGAGGTTCTCTAATACGCGGGTTTGGGAGCTTCGCAGCGGATCCCGATCAGCGACCTTTCGATCGTAGTCGTTCAAATCCCCAAGCACGACCGGTTCATAGCCGCGAGGGATAATTTGCTGTTGGATGATCCGTCTGGCGATGGCCGCTTCAGCCTCGCGGCGGGCATTGGCCCGCGCATCGCTCGGATCGGATTTGAGATGCAGCCCCAAGAAGGCCAGTTTGTGGCCCGCAATGGTCGTGTAGATGAGAGCGTGCCGGGCGAGCGGGATTTTTGCATCATGATGTTGTCCCTCCGCGTCGGTATATGAGTAAACCTCCTGCCACCGGGAATCGGCCCCGTGCGGGGCGAAGTGCCCGATAAAAGACCCGTCCTGCTCATCGGGCGTCGTGCGGGTGATAAAGGCCACATCGAATCCGGTGAACCGGTCTTGCGACTCGACGTGATGCCCCTGGTATTGCCTAAGCCCCTTACGGTGGAGAATTTCGATGAGTCGATCCACGCTTTCGCTGCCCGTGACCTCGATGAGGGCACAGATATCCGGTTCGAGCGTTTCGATCACACCGGCAATCGCTTCCAAGTGGGCCTCTCGAGCCGGGCTCCAGCGGAAGCGGGAGAGGCGGGTCTTGTTGGTATCGGGCGCCTGCAGGCACTGGACGTTGAAGGTCACAATCCGCAGCGGCTGCTCACTGCAGAGCCCCGCCACCGGCAGTAGAGAAAAAAGGACCGCCAGCACTCCGATCGCCGAGCTTTGCATAATAGGCTCTCCATGCCCCGGGCCTCTAAGGCTATTCGCGAAATACAATCTCGCCACCGTCCCGCGTGAAGAGATTGGCAAAGGTCACAGGGTCCATGGACTCCGACTCAAACTGCACAGCCCCGTCGCCATAGAGAAAAACGGCCCCGCCAGGATGAAAACTATAGATCTCCTGACTATTTTTCCGATTCATGATTTTCCACCCCTTTTGCCCCTCCTCACTACCTGTTGGGTCGTAATACATATCGGTAATAGAAAACGGAGTTGTGTAAGGTGCCCACCGCATTCTAGAGGTGTAATTCGTTGGCTGTTGTTTACCATCTTTATACAAATAGGGGAGCCCCGCCCTCTCAACCATCATAAAGGTGTTTCCTATGCCGTCAGAGATTTCCGAATGGGTGGTCGATGTATCCACTCCAAGAAGTCCCCGTTCAAGTGCCGCCCGTTCATTGTCTTCGGTGGCATTTCGTTCATCCTCATCTTCTATCGCAGCAAGATCGACGCCATAACCGATTCCTTTTAGGTCGTCGTAGAGAAGTCCCTCATCAATTTTATACGCCACCGTGTAGTCCGTGGCATCATAGTTATTTGCGGGATCCCGGTAAGGTGCACTCGGGCAGAGGAAGAGATAGACATGCTGTTTGGCAATATCCTCATTGGCCCCCTCATTCCAGTTTTTAGTCAAATCGATTTTGTCCGAAATATAGTCGAGTTCCAAATAGGGCAGGATAAACATCAGGGCGTTATGTCGCCCATATTTTTCATGTGAGGTGGTTGTTTTGGCGGGTGGAAAGCGGCTGTGGCGATTCTCATAATTTTGGAACCCCAGCCCCAATTGTCGCATCTGATTCACGCAGTTTGTTCGCCGGGCACCTTCGCGGACAGTACCGATAGCCGGCAATAGAATTGCGGCTAGGATTCCGATCACAATCACTACGATGGTAATCTCGATAAGAGTCAGACCCGGTCGCCTGGGACGCACACTAGAGCCGTAGATCGACGGGCTATTCATCGGGATCGTCCTCAAAATATTCATCCACAGAGAGTTCAAAGGTTGGGATCGTAATCTCTTCGTCTTCATTGTCAGTCGATAATTGGACCACGGCATGAAGCTGGGGGTTTTTTCGGTCGGCATATTTGTCTCGAACCTCCTCCCAGACATCGGGAAAGGTGTTCGGTTCGGTATCTTCCTCGGGGGTCGGCCAATTAATGGTCACCCCATATTCTCCTTCAGGGGCCCCGTCGCCCGTGACATATGTGTCGAGCCGGTAATTTCCCGCGCTGTCGACAATGCCCTTTGGAATCATCCACTTTGTTTTTTCATTGGGGTTCACGGCAATAAATTTGATGTATGCTCCCACCGCAGGTTTTCCATCGAGAGTGACCTTTCCCCGCACGGGATAGACCGGCACTCGGCCCGAATCGCCGCAGCCGATGAAGCTGCCACTGGCCAGGAGTGCAAGCGCCACCCACCGGGACATCAAACGGTGTGCTCGTGGTCGATCAGAATCCATCAACATCCATTATCTCCTAAGATGAGATTTTTCGGCAGCCTTGACAGGCCCCTATTCATGGTAGCCGTTATCCTCCGGGGCGTGCAAGCAAGCCGGTGGCCTTTCTCGTGCGACAATTGGCCTTTTGGAGCATCGGTTTGCTCATTATCTCGCCCTTCTCGATGGAGGCCGCTGCTGGCAGATCAAATCGTATGGCCCAGAGCAGAGTGGCCCGTTATACTGACCCGCCAGCAAAAAACGGCCAATCTTCTCCACCCAAGACCCGCTTTGCAGCCATGAGCCAACCACCCCCCGCCAAGTCCGATGCGGCCAAACCGAGTGCGGTTGAAGGATTCAAGCAGGAGAGCCATTTTCTGCGGGGGGAGATTCCCGAGGAACTCCTCGACGAAAACAGCTTCTTCGGCAAGGGCAGCATCCAACTCATCAAACATCACGGCAGCTACCAGCAGGACAATCGGGACGAACGCAAAGCGGCCCGCGAGGATGGCCGGGGTAAGGCCTACTCCATGATGGTCCGGACCAAAATACCGGGCGGCAAGTTTAGCAGTGCGCAGATGCTCGCCGAACTAGCGCTTTGCGATGAGGTGGGCAACGCCACATTGCGGGTGACCACGCGGCAGGCCCTGCAGCTGCATGGGATTCTCAAAAAGGATCTTAAAAAAACAATCCGGCGGATCAACGAAGTCCAGGCTTCGACGCTCGGGGCGTGTGGGGATGTGAACCGTAACGTGATGTGTTGTCCCGCGCCGCTGCGAGGCGATCCGGTCCATGACGAACTGCAGCAGATGGCCGATCGGCTAGCCGAGCATTTTGCACCCCACACCCGTGCCTACCACCAGATCTGGCTCAGCGAGGAACCGGAGGGAGAAAAACAGCTGGTCGGCGGGGACCGGGATCCGTTTGAGGTGGAACCGATTTATGGCGCAGTCTATCTCCCGAGAAAATTTAAAATTGGGATCGCGCTACCGACCGACAACTGTGTCGATGTCTATTCCCAGGATTTGGGCCTGCTTGCGATCGAGGAGGGATCCACCATTGTTGGATATAATTTTTTGGTCGGTGGCGGTTTTGGCGTAACCCCGACGGCCAAAAAAACATTTCCCGCCCTGGCCCAACCGCTGGCCTTTGTCGCACCGGACGCGGTGATTGCTGTTGCCACGGCGATTGTCCAGGTGCAGCGGGATTTTGGCAATCGAGCCGATCGCAAGATTGCACGACTCAAGTATCTGGTTGCCGATTGGGGCATTGAAAAATTCAAAGCGAAGGTCGAGGAGTATTATGGCAAGCCGCTTATCGATCCAAAGCCGCTGGAGGTTAGCCAATTCGACGACCACCTTGGTTGGTGCGAACAGGGAGATGGCAAATGGTTTTATGGGCTGAACGTGGAGAATGGGCGCATCAAAGATGAAGATGGATTTCGCCTCAAAACCGCGCTGTACGAAATTTGCGAGTCACTCGGGCCCCCGCTGCGATTCACGAGCCATCAAGCGATTTTGTTTACCGACATTGAAGAATCGGACAAACCAGTATTTGAGGAGATTTTCAAACGACATGGAATTTCGCTCAGCGAGGACATCAGTATGGTCCGGCGGTGGTCGATGGCCTGCCCCGCCATGCCAACCTGCGGGCTTGCGGTGACCGAGAGCGAGAGAGCGCTTCCGGGAATGATGGACGCTCTAGAAGTCGAGCTGAAAAAATTGGGTCTCTCGGATGAAATATTCACAACCCGCATGACCGGCTGTCCTAACGGTTGCGCCCGACCCTACAATTCAGACATCGGCTTGGTGGGCAAGACGCTAGGAAAATATACCATCCTGATTGGCGGCCGCTGCCAGGGCGATCGATTGAATTGGATCTATAAAGATCTGGTCCCGGCTGGCGAAGTGGTTCAGACCCTGTTGCCACTCTTCAGATACTTCAAACAGGATCATAAAAAGAACGAGTCTTTTGGGGACTTTTGTGATCGCAAAGGCTTGGAGAATCTGACCGGCTGGGGCGAACAAAACGCTTCGACCTAACACCTCAAAGATGCAGTCCGAAAGTGTAACAAACCTTTTTGCAGGAACCAGCT
The DNA here is from genome assembly GCA_014237955.1 of Planctomycetota bacterium. Classification (GTDB taxonomy): domain Bacteria; phylum Planctomycetota; class Planctomycetia; order Pirellulales; family UBA7805; genus UBA7805. The sequence continues at coordinate 3,030 of JABABY010000017.1, read as the reverse complement.
AGTCTCTCTTCATGACCTGGGCCTGGATCATCACCATTTGCGGACTGTGCCTCTGGACGGCTTTGGCGAGCCTGATTGCCATGACCTGTCGGCGGGTTCGCTCACTTCAACCTGGAACAGTCGACCACCACCAACTGGTGAGTGTCATCTGCCCGGCTCGGAACGAAGCCGATGAACTCGAATCGGCCATGCGCACCCGGTTGCGTGATGCCGCCCCATGGCTGGAGTTCATCCTGGTTAATGATCGCTCAACCGATGAAACGGGTCCCATCATGGACCGACTTGCTTTAGAGGATGCACGCATCCGGGTACTGCACCTTGAAGAACTACCCGAGGGGTGGCTTGGCAAAGTCCATGCACAACAACAGGGCATCGAAATTGCCCGGGGAGACTGGTATCTCCTGTCCGACGCTGATGTTCAAGTGGATCCCGGCCTGATCGAGTCCGCCCTCTGCTGGGCCCAGGAAGAACAGGCCGATCATGTCGCCCTGATTCCCAGGATCATCCGTGGCCCCGTGCTGCTCAAGAGTTGTCTGCCAGTGATGATGCTCGTCTTAATGACAGCCTTGAGACTGTGGCGCGCCAACGACGATCGTTCCGATCGGGCCATGGGCGTTGGTGCCTTCAACCTGGTCCGTCGAGCCGCCTTGGAACATGCGGGTGGAATGGAACAACTTAGGATGGAGATTGCTGATGATGTCGGTGTCGGCATGATCATCCACGAATCTGGTGGGCGATCACGACTGGCGGTTGCCAAGGATCGGCTCCGAGTTCACTGGTACCGATCAACGCGAGACTTCCTGCAGGGCATGGAAAAAGGGGCAGCCAAGGGTGGCGGTCGAATACAATTGATCCTGCTTTCCATTCTGATCCTGGTCCTGGTGCTGGCACTTCTGAGTTCCTTTACATTGCTGGCACTCTGGTCGGTGGTTCCACTGCCAGTGAGCCTGATCGCCTTGGTCTCCGCCCTCGTCGCGACCGCGACGACCCTGACGGCCTCACACCGATTCGGGTTGCCAGCCGCCTGGGCTTGCCTGGTACCGCTGGGGTTGCTCTCAACGCTCTTGGTCAGTCAGCGATCGCTGTGGCTGGCCATCCTTCGTGGTGGTGTCCGGTGGCGTGGCGATCAGCACAACCTTACCTCCGCCCGTGCCGGTGAGCGAGTACGACTGTAGACCCGTACAATCGCGACTCTCAGCGTAGATGCCTTGCCACGAGGTCCATGACTTGATCTGACGGCTGGGGATTGGCGGGCCGCATTTTTCTATTCCTTGGTCCCTTCGGTCGCTTCTACCACCGGCTCTTTGATCTCTTCTTTCGCATTGTTGCCCTCTTCGCCGTCCTTCTTATCCTGCCCTTGAATCTCGCGCCACGGTTTCCCGGCCCGATATCCCTCGAGTTCGGCCTTAAGTTGCCCATCGGCCGCCTCGTCACCTATTTGCACCGCCTTGCTGGACCAACGGATGGCCGATTCAAAATCACCATTTTCCGCATGAGCCGCAGCCAGGGTACTGAGAATATGTGCCTTTTTAAATTCGGTGGCTTCACATGCCCGGTTTGCCAGTGTGAGTGATCGCTTGGCGTCCCGAAGCTTTGGCTCGGGAGAAGTGGCCAAAACCCACGCCAGATTATTTAAGATCCCCGAATCCTCAGGATCAAGTTCGAGTGCTTTTTCGTATTCGGCAATCGCTTCGGCCTGCCGCCCGAGATTCAACAGCAAATCACCCCGACTGCGGTAAATGGGACCATGGGGTATGGGCTTGGCCAGGAGTTTGTCATAGGTATCCAGAGCCTGCTGGACCTGATCGTTGGTGGCAAAAAAAAGAGCCAGTGTCACAAGCAACTCACTATTGTTGGGCATCGCCGCCGCCGCTCGCTGGAGTCCGGCGATGGCGTCATCCATTCGATCGGATGCTGCCAGGATCGCTGCCTGCAGTTCTATCGCATCGAGCAACTTGGGGTCTACGACCAGCACCCGTTCTATTTCATCCAAGGCGGCTTTTGTGTTGCCGCTGTCGTGATAGATTTGAGCGCGCAATAATCGCCAGCGAAGATTGTTGGTTTCCAGGTCGACCGCCCGATTGATATCTTCCAGTGCTTTCTCAGACTCTTTCTTTTCCAAATAAATTTGCGCGCGGTAGAAGAGTGCCGACCCTCTATCAGGATCAAGTTCAAGGGAACGGTTCAAACTGGCAATTGCCAGATCCACTTTTTTTTGAAATAACTGACTCAAGGCGAGTACTTCATGGACTCGTGAATCTTCTGGTTCCAGGCTTGCCAGTTTAGAAAGATCCTCAGCAGCCTTTTCCGCATTATTATTTACGAGGTAATAGATTCCCCGTCCGCGAAGTGCGATTGGCAAGTTAGGCTGTAAAGCCAACGCCTTATTGTAGTCGGCCAGTTTTTTTTGGCCCTCTTCGGTCATTTCACCCCGAAGGGCGAGAGCCAGTGCTTGAATCGCCGGGTTCTGCGTGGACTGTTTGATTGCCTTGTTAAATTCGGCAAGCGCCTTTTTGCGATTGCCTTGTGGAAGCGTCTGGATTCGTCCGATCAACAGGTGGGCTTGGGGGAGGTCGTCCTGACGCTTGACGGCCAGTTCGAGATCCGCCAGGGCAACACGTGCCAGTGGAAGCCAGTTATCAGTAGGGGGCTTGCGATCAAAGATCTCTTCACAAAATCGCTGTGCCCTCTCTAGGCGGGTTGATACAATCATCTGATTCGCAAAAAGCACACCCTGTTCATCCAGCCCACCAACCGCTAGAGCCTTCTTGCAGAGTTGGATCACCCGCTCCATGTCATCAAACGTGTTGGCGCCAATTTTCAGTCTGGTCGCCTCGTTCAAAAAATCTGCTGCAGATTGTACCGGTGTTGGAACATCGGGCTTTTCCGCGTCTTTTTGTGTTTGGTTTGCCGGTTGTTCTTCATCGGCATTGATTTGAGCAGGCGCGGTCTTTTCTTGCGATGGCTGTGACGGTTCTTCTGCGAAGGAAATACGAACGCAAAGAGACAGCATGAGTCCGCTGCAATAAA
>JABABY010000179.1 GCA_014237955.1 Planctomycetota bacterium | reverse complement strand
ATGTACATCCACTTTCATCTTTGTGGTACAATCGGGGCTCTAGAAGTGCAAGATCTAATTTTCGACTTCACGGGGGAAATTTTGCATGATTGCTCAAACGGTCGAATATGCCCTTAGAGCAGTAGTTCACCTGGCTTACAGTGCCCCTGGTGCCCAGACTACCGAACAACTCGCTTCGGCTACCTTGGTGCCCAAGGCTTATCTGTCGAAAGTATTACAGGGATTGGTAGCCCAGGGGATCGTCTCTTCACGACGCGGAGTCGGCGGAGGGATGACATTGGCCAAAACGCCAGAGGAGCTATCCATCCTCGATATCGTCAATGCAGTCGATCCCCTCCAGAGGATTCATACCTGTCCGCTTGGATTTGCCGAACATGGTTCAAGACTTTGTCCGCTGCACCAAAGGCTGGATAATGCCCTGGCCCAGGTGGAGGAGGCATTCGGCAGTACAACCGTTTCAGAAGTCTTGGCAGATCGAGATGGTAGCGTACCACTTTGCGAGGTTCGTGAAACGTTGACGCAATTAGATACAATGCAGCCAACTGCAAAATAGTGCGCCGCCAACGGATAATAAGCTGTCGATGGGATCGCATCACTTTTGAGGAGGCATATTGTTTTTTGTATTCTGGTTCCAGGCGATGAACGATTCGAGCGTATCGCTGATTGTTTCTAAGTAACGGTTCTGGTGCCGATCTGCGTAAGAGAGGTAAATCATTTGATTAGGGCTTCATTTATCTGATTGGGTTGAATGATGTTTCGACAGACAGTGATGTTGATCGTTGTGGTTGCGGGAGGTTTGCTTGGACTGGTTCCTGCTTCCTCGTGGGCCGGGTGAGGCCCGAGTGGCTGTGCGCCCGGTCAGGGCAGCTACACATGGCGGGGAGGAGCGTCCGGTTTCTCAGTGCCATCGCAAAACACAAGGTCCCTGCAACAGCTCCAGCAAAAAGCGTATGAGGCCTTCGTTGCAAAATTGATAAGGCAGTACCAATCGGATGCCAAGCTTCTTGCCGTTGCCGACCGTTTGATGGGTCAGACCATTGCAAAGGCGGGAACCGGCCAGATCGATGACGACGGTGATGCCGCTACGGCGATCAGGCTCTACGTCAAAGTCGCCGCCAGCCGTCCTCCCAATAAGGCATCTCTTCAGGCCAGAGCGCGACTTGCCGTTGTTATTAGAGAAGCCGGAGGACGTCTCGCCAAACTCAAAGAGACGATGGCCAAACTGGAGGGAGGGACAGATTCTCTTGATCCGGAGATTGATCGGGACCAGGCTCTGGCTGATTGTATCCGCAACATTGAGGAACTTGCTGATAAGTGCGGTAAAGTTCCAGGGTTTGGGGATGAAATCCGTACGTATTTTAAGCAGCAAGAGAAGCGGCCCCACGTAGTGGCAGCAGTGAAAGAGTCTGCAGCCAAGACGTTGTGGCTCGCCGGCCAGGAGTATGAGAAAAAGGATGAAATCTGCTGCGCGATGAATGCCTATGAGGAGGCCCGCCTCCAGACGGGCGCACCTTCTGCCCTGAAAGCTGCCAATCGGTTTAAGGAACTTCAAGGCAACTTTCTGAACATCCTGGCACAGAAAAAGTGTCGGGAGATTGAGTCGTGTCACGTCAAATATGTATTGGCCGAGAAAATGCTTATTGACAGCCCTGGAAAAGCCAAGCTTTTATTTGCTGAGATCGCCGCCCAGGCTCCATCGGATAGTGACTTGCGCCAAAAAGCAGAGCAGCATTTGCGCAATTTGTAATCAATCTTCGGCTTTAGCGTCTTGCGACGTATCTGTCCGATCACGCGGGGTAGCCTCCGGGTAGCCCATCGTCCACGGTTTGTCTCGCCACTTTGTATGAACGCCAACTCTTCTAGACGGTGGGGATTCCGCAAAGGTTGCATCAGAGCATTTTGTGGCGATACTATGGGGGTGCCCATTTGAGGCAATGCCCGTTGTGTCCAAAGGTAGATTGTTACAGCGTTTGAGAAAACATCATGCGGATTTGTCTCCTTTGCATACTCCTTTTGTCGGCCCCCGGCTTTGCCGCGGCAGACGCTCCCGGGCCTAACGTCATTGTGATCTTCTGCGACGATCTCGGGTACGGTGATCTCGGGTGTTTTGGGCATCCGACGATCCGGACGCCCCGACTCGATCAGATGGCCAGGGAAGGGCAGAGGTGGACGCAGTTTTATGCCGCCGCCTCAGTCTGCACACCGAGTCGCGCTGGATTGCAGACCGGGCGCTACCCGGTTCGCAGCGGTATGTGCGGTTCTGGCTACCGCGTGCTGTTCCCCGATTCCAAAGGCGGGCTTCCCCCGAAGGAGATCACGATTGGAAAAATGCTGCAAGCCAACGGCTACGCAACGCATGCTGTTGGCAAGTGGCACCTCGGCCACCTTCCACAGTTTCTGCCTACCAGCCACGGGTACGACACCTATTTCGGGATTCCTTATTCCAACGACATGGATACCGCCAAGGATGTCCCGCCCTGGAAAGAGCAGTTTGCAGATCCCAAAAGTGCCTACTGGAATGTCCCGCTGATGCGGGGAGAAAAGATTGTCGAACGACCCGCCGACCAGACCACGATTACTGATCGCTATACACAAGAAACGATCAAGCACATTCGCGCAAACCGCGACCGTCCCTTTTTTATCTACTTGGCGCACAATCTTCCCCACGTCCCGCTGTTTGTATCCGAGCCGTTTGAGGATGTGAGTCGTCGTGGCCTCTACGGTGATGTGATCGAAGAGATCGATGCTTCGACCGGTCGGATTCTCGATGCGCTGCGGGAGGAGGGAATCGCGGAAAACACGCTTGTTGTCTTTACGTCCGACAATGGCCCTTGGCACATGTACAAAGTACAGGGAGGCTCGGAAGGACTATTGCGCGATGGCAAGGGGAGCACCTGGGAAGGTGGAATGCGCGAGCCGACCGTTTTCTGGTGGCCCGAGCGGATTCGGCCGGCCGTTGTGATGGATATCGGAAGTACGCTCGATCTGTTGCCTACTATTGCGGCGATCAGCGGTGCCAAAGTGCCGTCCGATCGCACAATCGATGGAGTCGATCTTTCGGGTGTACTGCTCCGACAGAAGCCAAGCAAGCGCAACGATATGATCTACTACTATGGTGATGAGGTGTTTGCGGTCCGAGAGGGACCCTATAAAGCCCACTATAAAACGAAGACCGAATTTGTAGGACAGAAGGAGCCCACTGCACACGATCCGCCGCTGCTCTACAATCTCGAACACGATCCCTCCGAAAAGTATAACATTGCCTCTGCACACCCCGAAATTGTGCGGCAACTCACCGAGCGTAAGGAGGCGCATGAGGCAGGGGTGAAGCGGGTGCAAAATCAGCTCTCGTTACGGTGATTGCAAAAGGACGGCGACGAATAGGCAATGATGCAACAAATTGAAAGGCGACCGGTAATGCGAACAAAACAAGGACCCCGTATTGCAAGCCACCATGTCCTCGTCCTGTTTACTGCTTGGGCATCATTTGCCGGCACACATGTTGCTGTTGGTGAGGAAGGGGAGAGAAGCGGCAGTGATCGCCCGAATATCCTGTTTATCTTTTCGGACGATCATGCATCACACGCGATTGGGGCATATGACGGACTCTACAAATCGATCGACCCCACTCCCAACATCGATCGACTTGCTAGTCAGGGGATGCTTTTTGAAAACAGCTTCTGTACTAATTCGATCTGTGGCCCTAGCCGGGCGGTTATTCTTACCGGTAAACACAGTCATAAAAATGGCTTTATGAATAATGGGAACCGCTTCGACGCAGATCAGACAACCTTTCCAAAGCTGCTGCAGGAGTGCGGCTATCAGACCGCCCTGTTCGGCAAGTGGCATCTGAAAAGCGCCCCACAGGGTTTCGACACCTGGATGGTCCTTCCCGGGCAGGGCGCGTATTACAATCCTGAGTTCATCACGCCAGAGGGTAAAAAGGTCATCAAGGGACACTGCACGCAGGTGGTGACTGAACTGGCCATCGATTGGCTCAAAGAAGGGCGCGATCCCGAGCGGCCGTTTCTGCTGATGTGCCAGCACAAAGCGCCCCATCGCAACTGGATGCCGGCTTTTGAACACATTGCACTTTACAACGATGTGTCCCTTCCAGAGCCGGAAACACTTTTTGACCGATGGGAGGATAACGCACCACCCGCCCGGCATCAGGAGATGGAGATCGATCGGCACATGGACTTGCATTACGACCTGTTTGTTGACCTAACGGCTGAGTTTGATGGGGATGCGATCCAGCAGAGGCAAGATCGCTCAGCGCGCGACAATCTCTGGAGGATGACACCCGAGCAGAAAAAGCGATGGA
>JABABY010000178.1 GCA_014237955.1 Planctomycetota bacterium | reverse complement strand
GCTTTAAGTGCGACTGGATGGTGATTCTATGGCCAGCATCGGACAGTACCAATTGGGAGACGTGCTTGGTGTCGGCACGGTCGGTACGGTCTATGGTGGCAAGGATTTGGAAAATGGCCAGAATATCGCAATCAAAATTCTCCTTCCACAAATCTCAGTACACTCAAACATAGCGCGTCGATTCCAGCGTGAGATGTCGATTCTCGAAAAACTGGAACATCCCCATATTGTTCGTTATCTGAGCGGTGGCGAAGAATCAGGGCGACTCTATTATGCAATGGAATTGGTCGATTCCGGTTCGCTCAAGGACGAATTAACGATTCACGGTCGTCTTCCCTGGCAACAGGTTTGTAGCTACGGAATTCAGATCTGTTCTGCACTGCAATATGCACACAATCACGGGATCGTCCATCGTGACCTAAAGCCTTCAAATCTTTTTATGGATGAATCTGGGAAGCTGAAATTGGGCGATTTTGGTGTTGCTCGTGACACATATCAGGCAGATTTAACGGATTCCGGTCTGACTGTGGGGACCTATGCGTATATGTCACCAGAGCAGATTTGTGCCGAAAGTACCATTTCAGACAAGGCAGATCTCTATTCGCTTGGCTGCCTGTTGTATGAAATGTTGAGCGGTCATCAGCCCTTTGAAGGTGCTAACTTTGCCCAGATCTTCGAACAGCATCTGCACCATGATCCACCACCAGTTCGCAAGACAGTCCCCGATTGCCCCGAACAGCTCGAAGAAATGATCGTATCCCTGATGGCAAAGAAGCCCGAAGAGCGACCTTTCAATGCACGCTTTGTCCAGGGGTTCTTGTCGGAACTTCTTGAGCAACAAGGTGACTGTCCTTCCCGGAAACTTGCTGTCTTGAAAAAAGATTATTCCGGGTTATCTCAATATGCGAAGGTCTCCTGGGCGATGGTTGCCACACTCCTCCTCCTCATTGTTGTTGCTATTTTCGTAGTGCTATGGCTGCAATATCTTGTGGCTTAGCGGTAGACGCAGCGGTGGACCAGTGTCTCACTATTCAGATGCGGTTTGTTGGTACACAATGGACAAATGCATATTCTTGAGCCCGAAAATCCGCTGCTGGAGCGTTGGCTATCGGATCATGGTCTGCCTCCCTTTCGCGCCAAACAGATTCGTCGCTGGTTGTTTGGTTCAAAGATCGAAACTTTCAGAGAGATGACGAATGTACCAAGTGACCTTCGGGAGGCCTTGGCTCACGATTTTCAATTTTGGACCACCCGAATTGTGACCCACTCTCGTGCTGAAGATGGGACCGAGAAATTGCTGCTGGAGTTGACAGACCGACAGCGAATCGAGTGCGTGCTCTTGAGGGAAGCAAACCGCCGCACCGCCTGCATTAGTTCGCAGGTTGGCTGTGCGATGGGATGTGTGTTTTGCGCAAGTGGGCTCGACGGAGTTGTACGAAACCTAACTGCAGGAGAGATGGTTGAGCAGATGTTGCGGCTAGGCCGTCTGCTTCCGGAAGGTGAACGTCTGAGTCACATTGTGGTTATGGGAATGGGCGAACCATTGGCAAACCTCGACAGGTTACTCCCCGCACTTTCTCAGGCAGGAAAAAAAGATGGCCTAGGGATCAGCCCCCGGCGGGTGACGATTTCTACGGTCGGCTTACCAGATGCGATAAATAGATTGGCCATGGGACCCACATACTATAATCTGGCAGTTTCTCTACATGCCGCCGATGACGCGATCCGCAACCAATTGGTGCCAGTCAATAAAACGATCGGACTGCGGTCGGTCCTGAAAGCCGCAGATGATTATTTTTCGGCGTCCCGTCGCAGGCTTACTTTCGAGTACGTGTTGCTTGACGGTGTCAACGATAGGAAGGAACATGCAGCGCGCCTAGCAAGCTTGCTCGCAGGCCGTACGGCACTCTTAAACTTGATTCCCTATAACCGAGTGGCGGGACTTCCCTACCAAACGCCCAATCGAGAGACAATCGACCAATTTGTTGCGATTCTCGAAGACCGTGGTATCAATATTCAACTCCGCCGCCGCAAAGGCTCGCGAATTGATGCTGCTTGCGGCCAATTACGAAGAGGGGGGCAGGAGGAGTCGACAGAGATCGCACCCCTCAAGCCCTGAGTTTACAGTGGCTCGACGTTATTGGCTCGAAGTTTCCCCATTGCACTATTAGAAGGGATTGTTCCCGGGACCACCGCCAATCCCTGCAGGACCACTTCCCATGATCATACTCATCAAAGGAATGGCCCGGAGTAGATTCTGCTGGATAACAATCCGCCCGTGGATACCTCCCTCAATCGGTTGGATTGTGTAGAGAATCTGATCCTTATCATGGAGCATCCCCGTGATCGGTGCGAGATTTTCGCCACCCTCTTGTGCCGCTGCCGCAGCAAGCAAGGGGCCAAGCTTGACAAAGGCCTGTACCGGGTCGATCGGTTGTTTGCTCGACGCAACTGCAGCGTCGAGCGTTTTTTTGAGGTCTTCAATGCCATTTCCACCAAATGCAAAATAGATGCTGCTTGCGTTAACCCCTAGTGCAAATTCCAATTGTTCGCCAAACATTTGTTTGGCGTCATCATCGGGAACGGGTGTTTTCCAGGTGTGGATTCGATGAACACCGTGGTTTTCTTCTTCCCAGTTTGGTTGTGGAAAGTCAAGCTCTTTGCCGGCCATCTCGATAAGCTGTTTGACCGCGCCCTCCAGGGCATTGCCATCGGTAACCTGACCCCCGAAAACAAATGTCGATCGATCATTAATAAAGGCTGCCATTCCAGCCTGAAAGTTTTTGGAGCGAAGCGTATCAAACAAGACGCCGATCATTTTATCTGCGGATTGTTTGATCTTGTCCTTGTCTTCATCATTGAGCGAACTATCGCCGTCGATGCTTTCGGCCATTTGAGATTGAAACATCTTCTCTTGAGCATCAAGAAGTGCAACCTCTTCTTTGATCGGTTGTCCCTCCATGTTAACCGCTATAGCCAATGTGGCATCTTCGTGCAGAAAACCAGCATGATCCGATTTGCCTTTCTTAAATCGTTCGTACGATTTCATGGCTTCACTGCCACTGTTTGCCGTCATCATAAAATCAAAGTAAATGTTCTGTGCTTCTTTATCGAATCCGATACCAAAGGTTACCTCCTTCGTATCGTCAAGCCATTGTCGCAACATACCAATCTGCTGTTTGGTAGCAGCTAGTTGTTGTTCCAGAACAGATTCACCTCCGCCTGCCAGATTCATCTGTGCCATCAATTCCAGAAAACCGATTGCTTCTGCCCGTTTTTCCGGCGGAATCTTTTGCATAAAAGCACTCGCGCCAATCAGATACCTTTCCGGAAGGTCTCCCACAAGCTTCTCGGGAGCCTTTGGGACCTCCGCCAGATGTTCTTTTTTCTGTGCCCAAAAGGACCAGCCGTTCTCTTCTTTGACATACATCGGATCGGGAGTATTTTTGAGTAGCAAGACGCCATTGCCGACATCGTCCGTTTGGCCAAGGGGAGCAGGTAAAGTGTCAAGCAACTTTTTTAGACCAGTTACCGGCAAGCAGATCACTGCATAGGGTTCTTTCTTGCCAAGCCGGACATCGAGCACGACCGGCTTTTTTTTGTCGATTGCTTGCAATGCCTGTCCGCCCGTCGCTTGCAGCAACTGAAGCTCGATCATTTTGTCCAGGTTGGGAAAGCCAACAATCGCACCCAAAACGTTGGCATGTTGCATAATTTGTTCGTAGCTGCCGAGAGAGACGACACCAACTGTCGGATCGTCGTCGGCAATCGCAAACGATGTAGGTGCTGCAATGCCAATCAATAAAGTCAAAATCAAGAGTAGAAACGAGCGATAAGGTGATCGCATGGTGAATAGTCCTTTGTCAATGCCTGTGTTTATGGATCTCTGTACCGGTTCACCATTCTTCAAATGTGGTGAACGAGTTTATTTTAACGCACCGGAACCAACTGCGGAGTAGTAAACGGAAAAATTTGCGGTGAAAATTATTGGAGCCGTTTTCTCCTCGGGTTTCTCGCCCAGATGGCATCGCTGGCGAAGGCGTCTTCGTCATCCGTTCCGTGAGACAGCCTTTGCGGGAGTTCTGGTAATTGGGGCCACCTCGGTTATCTAGCGCAACCTATTCTTGGAGGTGAAAAGTCGGCCTGAGTCCAACGGATGCCATAGAGGTCAGTGGCAATGGGCTAAAATGACTAGGCGAGTAGAATCGGAAGATCAACGTTCGCGATACGTAATCCGCCCCTTCGTCAAATCGTACGGGGAGAGTTCAACCCGGACTTTGTCACCCGGAACGATGCGGATGAAATACTTGCGCATCCGACCAGCGACATGAG
>JABABY010000177.1 GCA_014237955.1 Planctomycetota bacterium | reverse complement strand
CCGTGACAACGACACAAACGGCAATGATCGATGCACATGCGGCGCTGAGTTGGTCTATTGCTGCAACCCGGCCGTTGTAGAGTAGCAGGCCGAGCAGTACCGCGGCCGATGCCGCAATCCCAAAGGCCAGCAGCCAAAATCCGGCCACTATTTCTCGCGTCATAATCACATATTTTGGGAGATTTGAAATCAGAAAAGGAAGATTCTGAGGCCCTTTTTCAATCCTCAGCGAGTCCCCTGAGGCAGGGTCCACTTCTGCGGAGCCGAGAATGTAGATGGGATCGCCGGGCCTGAGCGACTGCTCGGTAAAGATTTTCTTGCCGCTTTTGTGTTTCGCATTGCGGCCACTGATAATGCGCGCATCCTTCGGTGCGATCGGAATCTCACCCGAGTCATCCTGGCACAAAAAGACGGTGGTGCGAGTACGGTCCTCAATGGTTTTCAAATGCCGACTCTTGCCACTCCCGTGCCACTCCTGGACCTTGTAATGGTACCAGACGCAAGGTTTGTGCGTGAGCGGGCCGTCCAGGAGTTCGATCTTCTTTTCATGTTTCAGCGTACCTTCCAGTTCAGTAATTCCAATAGCGACCTCAGTCGCGCGCCGCGTCGGGACATTTTCAATCAGCCGTTTGAGTTTGACGTCACTAAAGCCCCCCAGTAACCCGATTGCTGCGACGAGGATTCCGAGGAGGACGATCAGTGTCGGCCAGAGAAAATTGGGTACCGCCGGTTCGATCGTGGCGGTGTTGGTGGTGGCAGACTCTCCCGCTGCCAGAAAAGTCGGAGGTGGTTTTAGGTCAAGGTACCAAGCCACGAGCGATTGTGGAAAACGGTGGAGAACCACAGTGCTGCGTGCCGCACGGGCTGCCATCGTACTTCGGATTCTATTGAGCCGCATGCCTGCTGCGCCAGCCTTCGCTGCTTTCGCAAAGGCCTCCTGATCGGTCCAGTTTCCACTCCAGGGGATTTTCAGCTCCTGCATGCCGGATGTTACGAGTTCTTTCGCCTCGCGTTCTTGTTCGACGAGTATCTCTCCGGCCGCAGTTAAGTCGGCCGACATCATCATCAGGCCGCCGCTGAGTAAAAAGAGTGTCTCCACCGAACCAACGATCACCGCGAAGCCAAGTGCATTGTGCAGTTTGCATCCGATCATCAGGCAGACACAGGCGGCTGAAACGCTCAGGAGGCTGACGACAATCCATAGGGTGGCAGACACCGCCAGGCCGGCCCGCGTCCCGGCAATGGGCTGGTTTGAAAGAATCGGGACATATTCTCCCGGTTGGTTGAAGATAATCCGACCGCCATGCGTATCGTCTTTAAAGAGGCCGACTGCAAAAATCGTCTCATCCAGATCAATGCGATATTCTGTATAGCGCAAACTGTCGGTTTCGTTTACCCATGTCGGTGCAATCTCAAAGTCGGCATCCTCGGTAGGTTGGATCTGGACCTTTCCGGTCTTGTCACGGATCAGAAAATGGGAGTAGGAGGTCTGGTCATACACGGTGTCCCAATGGGAGTTGCCGTCCGAATCGGTGTGCTCTTCTTCCTTCATGGCTCGAACCCAGACGCAGGGTGTCTGCGTCCACTTCGACTTCAGCAGCGGGGTACCGGGAAGTTGGGCTACCTGCCCCCGGATGCTGACAGGTCCACCGAGCAGTGCATCGATCGGAGAGCGTGGGATCCGCTCGAGGCGACGGATGTTCCGTACCGTGCCAAGTGAATGCTGTTGGATTGCGAGTCCTGCGATCCCCAGAACAACGGTTAGAATCAGAAATAGAACATAGTATCCACGCGAGGTCGACGCACCTTGGATGGACTCATTCATATTCGGTATTGACGATGCAAGGAACGGGCATCAGAAAAAAGAAGTGGGTACGCGCAGTGAGCAAAATCCACGAGATCAGAAGATCTTAGCATCCATGGAAGGATTCTCCAGTCCCCGCTGTACATCGATTTGCCGTCTGCGGCAATCCTATGGGCGACTTGCCGCAAGAGGGGTGCTTTAGCAGTTGGCGTGGGATGCGGGACCGAGAAAACTGCATCAAACAATGTTCGATCCTCTAGAGCGTCGGCTTGGGCAATCTAATTTCCGGTTATGTTAAAAATGAAATCGACGGCATCGTCCATGATGTCTACATTCTTCGGATTCTCGTCGCCCCGTGGCGATGTGTTGTTCCAGCCCGACTTCCCGCTGAGATCGTAGTAGGTTTTGATGGAGTCTCCGTTGTAATGGAAGCCAAGTGCAACAATCAGCAGTGAGATTGCAATGGAGACAAATGCAAGGCGGAGGGGCCAGTTTGGGGTGAAGTTGAATTTGAATACAGTCCCCGAAAGATCTTCATAACAATTATCTTCGTGCAATGCGGTAAAGCATCGAATGAGAAGTGGACCACAGAGGATCGCCACAAAACTCAGCGCCATGAAGGTATGAAAGAGACTGTTACTTATGTTGTTAGAGGTAAGCACAGCAATACACAATGCGATGATGCCCAGGGACATCGCAATTGCATAACAGCTGCGAATCGCAATATGCTTATGGCGCATTTCCTTCATGACATAGCGACTCGGACGAGTTTTCCGGATCGAGCGATACCGTATGCGGCGTTGCCCTTTGCGAGATCGTTCTGAGCCTGAAAGCGATGTTGTTGAGACACCTCGCGATGTCGCCGTTTTTCGGATCGAGCGGTATCGTATCCGGCACTGTTTCTCGCCCGGCGGCCGCTGGTCACTGGGGGAATTGAAGTCCCCATGCCGTTGGGGGCGGATCTCTGGATGCGATTCCATTGAGACTTCTCCATGCGGTGGCTTTATAGGAGAAACAGCGATACTATTTTACCACCCAAAAAGTCGCTAAACTACCCCAGTAGGCTGCGATTGCCCAACGGGTGGCACGCCCATTTCTAGGCGTACGCCAGTGATCGCAAAACATTCAGCGCCATTTTACAAAGGGGTTGGTTATGAAGATATATTGCACCGTTTTTCTTGCTGTGGCATTTGCCGGCTTTGCCGCGGTTACCTGCTATGGCCAGTTGTACCAAACGCTGCAGACGGGCAAAAGCAATGCGGGCAGCGGCGTTGTTGTCCATCAAGGACCCGAGGGCCATTTTCACATTCAGAGAATCTCTACCGAGATTAGAGCCGATGATGATGAGAAAAAAGATCCCGCAGTACACATGGTGTATGTCACTGCCAAAGGAAAGAAGTATCACGTTGATGGTTGTCGGTTTTTGAAAAGGGGAAAGACCGCTATTCCCCTTTCCGAGGCTGTGGAGTCGTACAAGCCCTGTAAGGTCTGCAAGCCCCCGACCAAGTGATGTGCGGGATTCTCAGATTAGCGGTGAACAGGATAGCTCAGCTCCGCATTTACTGATGCATTTTGAACTGAGCAAATGAATGGTGCTGGGTTTTGGATGAGTTACGCAGTTAAAGAAATTTACCACTCAATCCAGGGTGAAGGAGCCCACGTAGGACGTCCAGCGGTCTTTCTTCGTTTTACCAGTTGTAATTTGTGGAGTGGGCTAGAACGCGATCGTGCGACTGCGATCTGCACATTTTGCGACACGGACTTTGTTGGCACGGACGGACCTGGTGGCGGTATCTTTCACGCTTCCAGCGATTTGGCCGCTGCGGTCGACCGCACTTGGCGGGAGAGTGGCGTTCGTGGACACGGTTTTGTGGTATGCACCGGAGGCGAACCGCTCCTCCAACTCGATCCGTCTCTGGTCGAATCGCTGCACGCGTTGGACTTTGAAGTTGCAGTCGAAACCAACGGGACCCGCCAGCCACCGGCAGGTATCGACTGGCTTTGTGTGAGTCCGAAGGCGGGTGCGGATCTTCGCGTGACGCACGGAGATGCCCTGAAATTGGTTTATCCTCAAAAAGGAGCCGAGCCGGAATTGTACGAGCAGATGAATTTTTCGCATTTCTTTCTTCAGCCGAAAGATGGCGATCAGATTAAATACAACACGCAACTTGCGATTCAATATTGCTTAGAGCATCCGCAGTGGAGGCTCAGTGTCCAGCGGCAGAAAATGCTGGGGATTGCTTAATGGCCGGCTCCTTTGGGGTGAAGGGATTTGAGGCATTGCATGGATAAGGTCGTCGTTATTCTTTCCGGCGGTATGGATTCTACTACGCTCCTTTACCACATGATGGCTGCGGGCCACGGGGTCAAAGCACTATCGGTCAACTATGGCCAGCGACACGTTCGTGAGTTGGACGCCGCGGCACAGATCTGTCGGGCACTGGAGGTCGAGCACCAGATTGCCGATTTGCGGGCGATCGGACCGCTTCTGGGCGCAAGCAGTCTCACTAGCGACGCTGTCGATGTTCCCCATGGTCATTATGAGGAAGAGAG
>JABABY010000176.1 GCA_014237955.1 Planctomycetota bacterium | reverse complement strand
GGGTCAGCTCGTGCCTATTGTTCAAAAGGCACGAGTCAAAGGGCAAAAAGTGGTATTTACGAATGGTTGCTTTGACCTGCTTCACGTGGGCCACATTAGCTATCTTCATGAGGCGGCTGCGAGTGGCGATTTGCTGATCGTTGGATTAAACAGTGATCACAGCGTGACCCAACTCAAAGGTCCGCATCGTCCTCTAATCCAGCAGACTGACCGTGCAGCTATCCTATCTGCATTGGAGTGTGTCAGTTTTGTAACTATTTTTGACGCTCCCGATCCCCTAAACGTCATTGATGCCATTCGTCCCGATGTTCTTGTGAAGGGTGGCGATTACAGTCTCGATGAAGTGGTGGGACGGGATTTGGTTGAGTCGTACGGAGGGATTGTCGTCATCGCTCCTCTGGTTGAGGGTGTCTCTACAACCCGCATTCTCAAATCAGCAGTTGCATAACCAAGCGTCTTTTCCAAAAGCAGACGTCCGATTGACAACGCGACGGCATTACGTCTTTTTGGGCAACGTAAAAACCGACTGGCTCTTCACGATCGCGTGATCGTCTGGAAAGGTATGGAATGCCTGAATACGCAGAGATTGGATACGAGTCTCAATATTGATATAGCTGATCGCCCCGAGTGCCATCCGGCCACTCGATTCAAAACGATAGAGTAGGCCATCTGTTTCACAGTCTTGAAATAGTTCATTCTGATAGTTCCAGAACACATCAGGCTGCACCCGTTCAAGCTGAAAACCCATCAGATAGCTCACCCCAGAGCGACAATCGAAATTGTCATTGCGCTCACCTTCTAAGCGATAGGAAAAGAGCCGCCTTTTTTGCGGCAGCGGAGTATGGGCACCGGTCGCAACCTCCGTCAATGTCATATTGCGGTAATGCCAGGTAATAATATGGCCGGCACTCGTAATATCGACCCGAGCCTGGTAGGGGCCGTGTTCCACTTTGCGAGTGCAATACACCTCAAAAAGTTCTGGATGCAACGACCTGCTGTAGAGCTGAAAAACCAATTCAGCAACTTTTGGACGAACGGAAAGCACCGAATGAAATACCTAGGGGAAACAAATAATGGATGAATGGACTGACCGTGATTATAAACTGTCCGGAGAATGCAGACAAAGAGCATTGCTGAACATCCGCTTAAAAATTTCCCATGACAAACAGCCGCCGCATGTCCACGATCAGCTCTCTAAGATGCCGGGAATCCAACCATCAGGTCGTAAAGGGCATGTGTTCCTGCCGCAATGCCAAATCCACGACAGATAAATAAGACGGCAAAAAAGCCGCCGGCCAAAAACCGAAAAGAAAAACTGCCCACTTCAAAGGCATCACCCTGAGGGCCGATATAATGTGCCGCAGCAAAAATGAGACTGGTCAAAAGCAGAGCACCCGCCAGTTTGATTTTCCGGGAGGCAAATGCCAAGCCAATGAGAATGATGGCAAGGGGAACCAATATGAGCCTGAACAAAAGTTCCTCATAGACCCCTGCGCCAAAATAACGAACCATCTGTCCAAATACATCGCGGGCCATCTGGTCCACATTTAGTTCACATGTAGGCATCACCCCAGTAATCGACAGGACATTGGTTTGCACATGGGCGATTGCCAGGAGTACAACTGCTAAAAGAGCGGACTCGGCTGCCATCGTGTAGATGACATTTGCGGAAACTCGCCACGGCTGCCCGGTAGTGTGATGCCATGCCAGTAGGATCGCCACCGTAAGCAGCGGCAACAACAGAATACTACTGATTCCAGCAGCAGCAAGAAAATTTTTCAACCAAATATCAGCACCGTTGCGAACCGCCGCAGAGCCAAGCCACAATATACCCGCTTCATAACAGAGCAGCAGCGGCAATACGAACAACAAACTTGCCAAGGGTCGCCGCGACTGGTTCCAGTAATTGCTGGATGCCGTGGCGATCGATCGGGTCTCGGATTGCAAGCGATTGATCATCAGACAGTAATTTGGGAGTAAATTATAATTTGGGAATAATTGTAGTGTGGCGATACTTGGAGCCTGAAAAAATATCCTGGCATACTAACTCCATCTTCGACGTTCAATGAGTGCCGCCTTTAAGATCTCGAAGGCAGGGGCTCTTTGAGTTAAACTCCTAAAATACGGTGCAGTTACTACTACCCTACAGTGAGCCTGCTCGCGGTTAATTGCGACTTCTATTTTCGGCGCAACCAGCACGACTTTTCGTGGAACTTTCAGCATGACCGTTACACTTGATGAGGTTTATCAGCAGTTGTACGAAGATCTTGGACCACAAAATTGGTGGCCTGCTGAATCGGCCTTTGAAGTTGTCCTTGGTGCCGTGCTTGTCCAAAACACTGCGTGGCGGAACGTTGAGAAAGCCATTGAGAACCTCCGCCAATCCGAATTACTTTCTGCTAGAGCAATATATGAATTGCCCCCTGAAGAGCTCGAAGAGCTGATCCGCCCCGCCGGTTACTTCCGCATGAAAACCAGACGCATCCGCAACCTGCTCGATTACGTATTCACACAACACGAGGGATCTCTCAGCGCCATGCTCAAGGTCGATACAGAAACGCTTCGCGAAGAGCTGCTGCAGATTAACGGGATCGGGCCGGAAACGGCTGATTCCATTCTCCTCTACGCCGCAGAGCGCCCCGTCTTTGTGGTCGACACCTACACCAATCGGATTCTTAAACGCCATGGCTGGATCGAACATGAGGCTGATTACGCGACGATTCAGGCACATTTCCAAACCCATCTGGAGGCTGACGCTCAACTCTATAACGAGTTTCACGCTCTGTTGGTCCGTATCGGCAATCTCTATTGTCGCAAGAAACCGCGGTGCGAAGAATGTCCACTTGTAAAATGGCTGCCAGAGGATGGTATTTGCACTCCACCAGAGGAAGAACCGTAAAACAGTTTTTGAGTAGAGGGGACCGTACCCAAGAACGAAATGCGTTTTTTTGGTGGAACATTACCAACGAGAACTGGCAGTCTATACTTCCAATAAACGATTCGGATACTTTCATAACGGGCGAGCATGCAAGAGAAACATGGCTGGGAATTCTGGATCGATGTGGGGGGAACGTTTACCGATTGTCTTGCCCGCAATCCGCAGGGGCATCTGCTAAAGCACAAATTGCTCAGTTCCAGCATATGTCCCGGAAGGATTGGCAAAGATTCCGATCGACACCGAATCGTCGATCTTGCCCGCAGCAATGATCCGGAAGATTTTTGGGTGGGATACCAGATTCAAATCAAAGAAGAAGGGGGCGGGATACTCGCCGAGGAAACAATAAGCCGATTCACTCCAAGATCGGGTGAATTATTCCTGGCCTCTCCCCTCCCATTGAATCCCAGACCAGAAATGCGATATGAGTTGTCATCTGAAGAAGAAGCGCCTCTCATGGCAATGCGTTACCTGACCGGCACACCCCTCCGAGAATCGCTACCACCGGCCAATGTCCGGCTGGGGACAACGCGGGGTACCAATGCCCTGCTCACGCGTAATGGTGCAATGACTGCGCTGGTCATCACCGCGGGTTTTGGAGATGTTTTACAGATTGGCTATCAGGAGCGACCCGATCTATTTGATCTATCTGTCCGTAAGCCACCACCCCTCTATGGGCAGGTGATTGAAATCGGCGAACGCATCACTGCAGCAGGAGAAGTCCTGCAAAGACCCGATGAAGAAACGGTTCGAAAACAATTTGAATCGGCGCATTGCGAGGGGGTCGAGGCACTCGCAATCTGTTTGCTGCACGCTTACCGGTATCCGCAACACGAACGATTGTTGCTCGTTTGGGCAAAGGAAGCCGGCTTTTCAAACGTCAGTCTTTCAAGTGATGTTGCACCCCTGATGAATGTTGTTGCCCGAGGGGATACCACGGTCGTTGATGCCTATCTGAATCCGGTACTCCAGCAATATATCGGCCGGATACAACAGAAACTTCCCGCCACGAGCCGCTTTCGGCTTTTGACCTCGGCGGGCGGACTCATCGACGCATCCGGCTATCGAGGTAAAGACAGCATCCTTTCCGGGCCGGCAGGCGGAGTCGTTGGTTTTGCCAAGGTTGCCAGAGCTTGCGGTTTCAAACATGCCATCGGCTTTGATATGGGGGGAACCAGTACCGATACATCCCGCTACGACGGCACCTTCCCTTTGCAATACGAGACCGAAAAAGCTGGGGTCCGTATCGTGGCTCCCATGATGGCCATCCACACGGTAGCCGCTGGCGGAGGTTCTGTTTGCAAATTCGACGGGATCAAGCCGGTCGTCGGCCCCGAAAGTTCTGGGGCCGATCCCGGCCCAGCCTGTTATGGTCGCGGTGGCCCCCTGAGTGTAACGGACCTGAATCTGTTGGTTGGCAAGCTCCT
>JABABY010000175.1 GCA_014237955.1 Planctomycetota bacterium | reverse complement strand
GGGCCGAAAAATTCGGACATCGATCCGTTGCCGCCCCAGTTCGGCAGCGCACCGGCCTCATAGCCCCCCTTCTCTTTCAGGCTCCACGCCTCGTCCACCGCAATGTAGCCCTGCCCGCCGTTGGTGTAGCCAAAGGTCATGTTGTGCTTAAACGGCGCCGCCTCATCGACCCACAGTTCGTACTGGCAAAACATCTCGTGCGGCATCGTCACCAGACACCAGTCGTCACCGAGCATGAGCGCATAGGCATCGAGCCTGCGGGGTGGTGGATTTTGGTTCTGCTCGATCAGTGCCTTAAGCTTTTGTAAGTGTGCCGTGCGTGCCGGGTTGTTTTGGCTCCACTTTTGCCACTTCGCGAGTGTTTCCAGGTTTGGCGGGTCGTTGCTCGGCAGCCAACTGCGGCCGGAGCGGATTTCCACCGTGTCGGCCTCGATCGCATCGCTCTCGGCCATCGCCTCGAGGACCGCGTTGCCAAGGTGGCGGCCGGCAGCTTCGGCATTTTCGTGGGTCGTCCGTAGCGGAAAGCCGTTGATATTGCCTCCGCAACCCTGACCGAACATGGCGATCACATCGTTCCCGAGTTCTTCCCGAACGCGGGCCACCGCAGCGCCGGGATAGTCGGCGCTGGTGAGCCCGCTCGTGTGCGGCACGATCACCGGATGGGCCGCATGCTCAAAGAGTACGGCGACCGGCTTGCCGGTCGATTGGCTGCGGGCGGAGAGGACGTTGACCCAGGGGACCACCGGGCCGTTTTCGTTGACGCCCATAAAGACGTGCCCGTCATTCTTATTTACCAAACGTCGATTGAAGCCGACTTGGGCCGGAGCACGGCCGGCATAGAGTGTCACCGGTTCCTGCTTCCCCTTGGCCTCGGCGACTGCATCCATGATCGCCTGGTGCTGACGCTTGTAATACGTGTTGAGGGCATCGTTGTCCTCGGCCCGCTCCGACGGCATCCCGAGTCCGATCGAGGAGTGCGAGTGGCTGGCATTGAGAATGGTTTCCTGAATGCCAAGCTCTTTGCGGATCCGCTCCCGCAGATGATCGCAAACTTCAAACCCGGCCCCGATCAGATCGGTCGTTATGATCGCCACCGAGTTGCCACTGCGATCGCTCAGGACCATCGCCCGCACGTAGAGCGGGTCGCGGACGCCTTTGCTCTTGCGAACATAGTGTGTGATGTCGAAACCGACCGGTGGAGTCACATCGCGCTCAGCCGCACCGAGTAGAAAGGGGGCGTTGGACGTTTTGGCCGAAGCATCGACCTTGGCCGGTAGCGGCTGAAAACTCTCGCCATAGGCGGCCGGCTCGAGCACATCGCTTCCCTCTTCGCTTCTGAGATACACTCTTCCCTGCCAGCCTGCTTTGAGGCCCAGTTCGCCCGGGCCGACCGGCCAGCGCGGTCCGGCAAAACCACTTTTGGCCGCCGACGCACTCAGATAGTAGGCGGCGAACGCGACCGTGCTGCCCGCCTTGAGATCGGTTTGCTTGGGGGCTTTTTCAACCGCTTCGATCTCTGCGGTGCAGAGGACCTTTTTAAGCGCGGCGTCCTGGCCTTTGCTCGCAGCTGTCTCGGTCACGCGGACTTTGAGGAGAATCGGCGCCTCTTTTCGAAGTTTTACATAACTTCCCGGCGGCAGTTCGCCAAATGCCGGTAAGGCGAAGAGACAAACCATGAGGGCTGAGCCGAAAGAAAGGGAAGTCGATCGCATAGCATTTCCTCCACGTCGAAAATAATTTGAGACTAGGAGGCAACGCGACAGTGTGCGAGCATCTCCTTGGCCGAGCTGATGTAGCTGGTGTAAAATGGTCCGAACTCGGCGTACTTTGCACTCGCCTCGTCGAACCGCATGCGGTAAACGATATCTTTGAGAAATTCCGGGTTGCGTGCCCAGAGGGTTACGCCCCATTCCCAGTCATCGAGTCCTACGCTTACAGTAATCAGTTGTGTGACGCGACCGGCAAACTGCATTCCTGTCCGCCCATGTTCAGTCATCAGTTCGTGCCGCTCGCTCGCCGGAAGCATGAACCAGTTCGCGCCGGGTCTGCGGCTTTTGTTCATCGGGTAAAAACAGGTCGCCGGCCACTCGGGAAAATCTGGCGTGAGCCGCTGTTTGCGCATGTGGACTTCGCGTTGTTCGTACGCCTTCAGTTTGGCCTCGTAGGTGGAACTGCCCTCCTCTTCCCCCTCAGCTACGAGCCTTTTGCCGTATTGCTCGAGCGTGGGTACGTATTCGGAGATTTCGCTCATTGAAACGTACGAATAGGTGGGTACCAGGCAACTTCCGAGTCGGGAAGCGAGCAGGGATTGATGGACCGAATCGACCTTGAGCGGGTCGCCATCCATGACCATCAACGAGAAGTCCGCTTTATGGCCACTCACGATCGATGTCTGTAGCCGCTGCGGTGCGGTTTGAGACTCGGGATCGAGGATCGCAAGAATCTCGGCAGCCCCCTCGCTGAGATCCACTTCTGAGGACTCCGCCAAAAGCACCCGATCAAAACGGTAGAAAAAATGGCTGCAGTGCCATCCTTTGCTGGGGATCACCGAAATCTCTGCTGGCTCGCCGGTTGTGGGTCGTTGCATTTTACTCATCGATTACTCGCGAGGTTTGGTCGTCTGGAAGGTCCGGTTGTGGGCCACGCAACGTGCATTTCGTGCAGCGCGTTTGTATTCTAGCGGAGCAAGCGATCGACGCTGTCAACAAGACGGTCCATCGCGAACGGTTTGCGGATATAGTCATCAACACCGAGCATCTCCGCATACGCCTTGTGACGGCTCCCTTCGTTGGCTGTAATCATGATCACCCGAAGGGGCATCGGCCGGGTCCGCCGCAGCTTCTCAAGCACAAGAAATCCGCTCCGCTTGGGCATCATCATATCGAGAATCAACAGATCCGGGTCCTCGCGTTCGGCCAACACAAGACCCTGGTTCCCATCACGCGCGATGAGGACCTGGTATTTTTTGGCCTCCAGGGCAAAACGCAGGGATTCAACAATTTCCGGATCGTCATCCACGATCAGGATCCGCTTGCCAGGCTCCGATTTGTCTTCAGTATCCGATTCGGTTGCCCCTGATTTCTTTGCCATGCTCGCACTCGATTCTTTTTGCCTGCCCGTTTTTTTATCGGAGTAAGTAATCAACCCGGAGAAAAACGACTTCTCGATTAGCGGATGGATAGTGCGAGAAAAACATCCTCCAATCCATGTCCGCCTACAAGTAGCGTATCGCACGCGGGCAGGGCTTTGCAAGGACCACCATTGTGTGCCTCTGGAGGCCTCAAACGAAGAGAGGAATATTTTTGTATGAGTCGTAGTTGGCGAATCGTTATTGACCGGTCGTTTGCTTTAGCCAGAGTTATTCTGGAGCCTCAAGATCACCATCCGGCAATTGGCGGACCGATCCCGGCTTGATGGGGTGTCCACATTCGGCACTGGCAACCGCTGCAAAACAGACAGCGAGACTTTGCAGATTATTTTTTGCGGAATTTTCTGGCGGCCGATCTTCCTCGATCGCACACAAGAGTTCGCCCATGGTGCCATGGAAGCCATCCGGGAACCAACACCCTTCAAGCTGCGGTTGGAAGATAAGATTGTCTTTGTTGAGCGTTACTTGTTGTTGGTCGAGATCAGCACCCTCGCTGGAGAGTGTTCCTTTGCTGCCCACGATCACGGTCGTGTCGCGCGGTCCATGGCGGGTGTCGCCGTTGAAGAATAGAGATCCCTGTGCAGAATCGTATTGCACGATTGCTTGCCCCATGAGGGCCGGTGTTGCCTTCTGGTATTTGGAACGGGCGAAGGAAGCAGAAACTTGCTTCGCTTCCTGTCCCACAAGGAAGCAGCACAATATGTCAAACCAGTGGATGGCAAAATCATAAAGGATCACGTGCTTCACCTGATCGAATTCGGTATCCGCGATCCAATTATGATCCCAGTGGACCGCCATCTGAACGCTTTGTACTTCTCCGATCAGACCGGAGGCAATCGCTGCGCGCATGTAGCTGAAATGGGGCGCCCAACGGCCATTTTGATTTACCGCCAATTGGACGTGTTCTCTTTCAGCCAATGCGACCAAACGCTCGCCGACCTCCAGGTCGAGGACAAATGGTTTTTGACTCAGCACATGTTTGCCCGCAAGGAGTGCTTTTTCGATGAGCGATGCGCGGATGTTCGGATGGGTTGCGATATCGACCACCTCGATGTTTGGATGCTCTAGGAGTTGTTCCGCATCGCTGTAGATGGCAGCTTCCGGATAAAATGTATCGCGCCTCTCGGTCGCAGTCGCTAGATCGATGTCGCAAAACGCTTCGACCCGATAACCCGCCTTGCGGTAGGCGGCGAGGTGTTCTTTGGTAATCGAGCCACAACCGATAAGCCCGATTGCGGGG
>JABABY010000174.1 GCA_014237955.1 Planctomycetota bacterium | reverse complement strand
GGATATGGCCGTACACTACTTTGAGCGGATCAGTAATGAGAATGGCCAGTTTGTCGATATGCGGAAATCCCAGCAATTCGCCACCGAACTGCCGGAGAGTCCGTTGAGTTATGATGGGGTGATCGTAAAAATTCATTGGTGTGTCCGCATTCGGGTTTTTTTGAGTCGCGGACGCGATTTTGTCACCGAACAGGTGTTTCGTCTTGGCAACGTGCCAAGGGGTCGGGCTGTCGTGGATCAGGCCGATCCAGATTCGGAGCCAGAGACACTCAAGCAGGGCGTTTCAGAAAGCCCAGCGGACGATGCCGCCCCTCGTAACGATACGGTACCCGATAGCGATGCTGCAGATCCTCCCGCGTGAGGTCGCTTTGGGGTTTTCCGTTGCCTTTCCAAACGGCAATGATTGTTTGGCGAAAAGAAATGTTATGCATGATGCATTGGAGTCCGATTCTCCGACCCGGGATGGTTCCCGGCCGGATAGAAATCATCCGAAAGGAGTTTTGGGCAATCCCTTTTCCACCCGGCACACGCGACCCGGTGCGATTCCTTTTCGTTTTGCGCCTGGCCCGAAACTCAAGCAACTGGTCGAACGCCTTTGGGATACTGGCTGTTGGGGACAGATTGTAGGCCCGCACGGCTCTGGGAAATCAACGCTCGTTTCGTTACTCATTTCTCAGATTGCCGACTATGGGATCCGTGCGGTGCCGTTTGGAATCCATGATGGGCAGCAGGCGATGCCCGCCGGATGGAAAAAGATTACCTGGAATGCGTATGAGATGGGACGAACGACAATGGTCGTCGTTGATGGTTTTGAGCAACTCAGTCGTTTGTCGCAGTGGCGACTCAGGCACACCTGTCGGACCAGATCGTGGGGGCTTCTGATTACAGCGCACTGCGATGTTGGCCTGCCCAATCTCTACCGCACCCGAGCAAGCATCGAACTTGCCCACACACTGGTCGAATTTCTTGCAAGCGATGTTGATGCTATTTCCCGGGCGGATGTCCAGCAGGCGTTTCGCACGCACGATGGAAATCTTCGCCATGTCTTTGCTGATCTCTACGACCGGTACGAGCAGCAGAGACGCTGACCGGACAGGGGCACGAATCGCTTTGTCCGTGGGTGCATTTCTCGATGACGGCTCTGCTGGCGTTTGCAGCGGCTGGCGATTTTTCCGTTTTCTGGGTCGATCGAAGCGGAGTGTCCAATGCAGGTATGTCGGAAGCACTAAAATTCCTACAAACCGTACTTTCGTCAGTATCCCTAGCACTGGTCAATCCGTAATCTTTTACTATTTCTTTATTGAACTTATGCCAGCTTATTGACTTGCCCTACGGCCGCAGTTCTAAATGAAAGTAGGGTTTATTGGTCTAAAACGGCGGTAGGCACTGCGCGGCCGCCTGTTGAATGGTTCGACATTTTTGGGAGTAGGAAAAATATCATGAATAAGAGAACACAAATTCTAATGGCAGCCTCGCTGTTGGCAGTCGCGTTCGTCGCGATCTTGCCGACAACCAGTGCCGCCCAATGTGCGATTCCCGGGCAAGCAGTGACTGCCTATTACCCGGCAAGCACTCCATGTGCCACCGGTGCTTGTGGTCCGGTGGTTGTTGACGCATACCGTCCTGCGTACCAACCCCTCTTTTCCGGGTCGAGTGCCCGGCGCTATGATCGTTTGATGCGACGCTGGAATCGCTTTTGGTCACGCAATGAGCCGGTTGCAATCAATCAGCCTGTTGCAGTCACGGCAGCGTACGGTGCTGCAGACCTCGGTTCTTGCACCACCTGTTACAAGCCGCAGCAGTGTTGCCGCTATGTGCCGCAGACCTGCTATCGGACTGTCTACACCAATGTTCCGGTCACGACATACCGTCCGGTTTCATCGTGCGATCCGTGTACCGGTTGTGTGACAACGTGTATGAAGCCATGTACCACATACAAAAGGCAGGCCAATAGCGTGCCGTACACGACCTACCGCATGGTCTGCGAGACCCGCTACGCGCCGGTCACAAGTTGTGCTCCTGCCTGTACCACCGGCTGTGATATGTGCAGTTGTCCGACGGGCAGTTGTACCACCGGTAGCTGTGCTACGGGTGGCTGTGTTACCGGAAACTGTGCTACGGGAAACTGTGCTACGGGAAACTGTGCTACGGGAAACTGTGCTACGGGAAATAATCAGGCCATCGTGGGGCAGCCGACGGCCCAGCCGACTTTGGCACCCCCGGCAGTGGAGACAAACAAGCCCGCCTCCACCAACGAGGTAGAGATTGACATCACTCCCGAGGTTGAGATTCAACCGATGCGGGATTTGGAAAATCGCCACCGACCGACACTCGAGTCGGACCACTTCGGAGAAGATAAGATGGCTGCCCTGGACATAGCAAGTCCTAGGGTGCATCGCGTTTCGGTAGCACCACCCGTTGTCGGTGCATCGCATGATGGCGGTTGGCGGGCTTCGAGTCGCTAAATCGTCCTCCTCCCAAAAACTCTAAAAGTCTGTCCTGTCGTTGATGGGACAGACTTTTTTTATGCGATCTGGGAGTCTGTCGTCGCTCTGTAGTGCCAGACTCCCCACTGCCCGTGATTTTCATCGACAGCAAGTTTGAGTGCATCGGGCCGCACACCAAGTTTCTGCTCGAGTGTTTTGAGCAACCGTTTGCCGATCAGTTGTGCAAGTCGCTCGGTGGTGGTGTTGCTGATCGGCAGGAGAACACAATCCTCACGAGGAAATACCCAGCGTCGCTCGCGAAAGACCGCTTCCACGCTCGACGCATCGGCGGTAACGATAATCAGAGGATGTTCGGTCGGCAGCAACATGCGGTGGTCCAGTTCATCCACAAGCTCCTTCAGCGCGTCGCGAACAGCAATGAAATCAACAACATAATGATTTTCGTCGAGCGGTCCGTGGATTTCGGCAGTGACGCGATAATTATGACCGTGCAGTCGCTCACAAATATCTCCATCATACGTGAGAAAGTGCGCCGCGCTGAAAACGAGATAATCCTTGGTAATGCTGAGGTGATACTTTTCGGACATGCAATGCTCTGGGATGCCGGTTTGTGCTTCGTGAGAAAAAGAGAGACGCTCGAGCAACTCTCAGGAGTCCAAATCAGGTGGCCGGTGGCCATTGATTATGCCATCTCGCAGCAGGCTGAACAGACCGGCCGCAATCATGTCTGCAGTTGTTCCCGGGTTGCGGCGGTGACCGTCGCTGCGAAGCCAGAAATCAAGGTCTGCCGCCGCTTCAAGATATTCTACCTCGCCAGGTGCACCCGCTTCGAGCGCTCGCTTGGCCCGCATTGCGGACTGTTGGGCCACCTGAGTACCACATTTTCTTGCAATCAGACTGTCGGGGAAGGTACTCATCAACTGCAAATGTACCTGGATGATCGTTTCCTCGAGCGTCCGGCTGCGATTGAGGCCGTCTTTTAGCCAAGGCAGCACACAGCCGAAGAGTTGTTCGTAGTTTTCGGCGTACTGCCTTGCCACCAGATCGTTTTCGGCTGCAAGGCGCATCGCCGCGATCAGATCGGCCGGTGGCTCGTCGGCCACATCCATCTCGGCCACGTGCCCAAGCCCGCCGGGCGCTGCAGTACGAATGGCCCGGTAGACCTGATCCGCGTCCTCGCCGGTGAGCTGCTCGAGTACATGTCCGATCCCATCAGGTAAGGATTCATTTCGGGGCACTTTGGCCAGCGGGGCGATGAGTAAAATGGTTCCCAGGTTGGTGTTCGTGCCTGTCCAGTGTTGCGTTGCGGTGACGGCGGCAAGGACAGTTTCACCTAGTCCCGTTTTCGCAGCCACCTCCATAACCGGACCGATCGCCACGGCACTGGTGAGGAAATCGACGAGGGTGAGATCGTCAAAGTCGGCACCCCGATGGACATTCCCCGGTTTGGGAGTGGTCACTTCCCAGACGCATGCGAGCGTTGCACATTGACCGATGGTGAGTCTCTTGCTCACGAACGCGTCTCCCGACTCTCGGTCGGCAGCGGCTGCTTCATGAGCGCCTGCAATTCCGGAATGATCTGCTCGTGAGCATCTTCCACGACGTAATGTCCCGCGTTTGGAAACTTAACGACCCGAGCCTGTGGCAGCATCACGTGCAAAAGATCGAGGCATTCCTCTCGAAAGCACCAGTCGCGCATGCCCCAGAGCAGGACCGCCGGCAGGTGGGCGAGCGATGGGAGTTGTTGTTGGATATTTTGAAGTACGGCATAGGTGCCGTGCCGCGGGGAATATGGAATATCGCGGACAAACTCGTAAATGGCCTTTCGGTGCTGCCAGCAGTCGTAGGGATGCAGCAGTCCATCGCGGACATCTGGAGTCATCCGGTTCTTCTCTTGGACCGCCATATGGATCGCTGCGCGGGCAAAGAGGTTGAGCCCCTGCACCGATCC
>JABABY010000173.1 GCA_014237955.1 Planctomycetota bacterium | reverse complement strand
GCGGTCGTGATGAGGCAGAAACCAGACTGTCGGCTAAAGTGATCATCGATCGGATCGCGTTGGGGGCACCGGAGCGTTGTGGCTATTCGTTTTCAAGAATCCGGAAGGTCGCCGGAAGGCCAGG
This sequence comes from Planctomycetota bacterium, assembly GCA_014237955.1. Taxonomy (GTDB): domain Bacteria; phylum Planctomycetota; class Planctomycetia; order Pirellulales; family UBA7805; genus UBA7805. The sequence continues at coordinate 4,281 of JABABY010000173.1, read as the reverse complement.
CCGCAGGACCCACTGCCCATTTTTTTGGCTATTCGATACCTCGGCCCGGATTCGATATTCGCCGCCCGCCTGTACGAGCGGACTGATGAATGAAATAACTCCCTCCGCTTCCTCTTTGTTGCCTCCGCCAGAATCGACAGTTGCCACCACCTTCATTCCCTTGCGTACCTTTCCGCGGTCTCTATTGACATTCAAAAAACCATCGATGCTGAGTCGGTCCATTTGTACGAGCCGTAGCACCGCATCACCCGGATTGACCCACTCCCCTTTGTGGATGCGAATTTCCGCAACGACCCCGTCAAACGGTGCTGTAATATCGCGTCTCTCAATTTCATCTTTGGCGGCTTCGAGTTTTGCGTTGTTCGCCCGAACCGTGTGCCCCAGTTCTTTCTGATCCATTTCCGCCTGTTCAATGCCGAGCGTTGAGCGGGATAATTGCAACTCCATCTTGCGCATTTCTGTAGCACCAAACGCACCGGGACGCAATGAATTTGCCTCGGTTGCTGCGTCTAGTTCGGCTTGGGAGACTTTGGCATCTTCCTTGGCATAGCGGATGCGGACGTCATTGGATGCCTGTTCTTGCGACTTTTCTAGTTCGATGACTGCCAGTGCCTCGTTGACCTTTGCCTCGCGGTCGTCGATGTTTGCCAGTGACTGGCCATCCTTGACGGTGAATCCTTCATCGACGAGGAGCTTTCGGATGACGCCCTGCGCCTCAGCAGGGACATCCACATCGTTGAGCGCCGAGACATAGCAGTCAGTGACAACAAGCTCTCCCTGGGCGCTACCGGTGAATAACAAGACGGTCAAGAACAACGTGGCGCCGAAAAGGATCGCGGCTTTCGTTGAATGCCGGAAGAAAAACAAAACCATCGTATCTGCTCCTTGGGTTGGGACCTGCTGCTGCGCCACACAATGCAGCCAGTCAGGCGGCGGCCCCGCCGTTTTATAAACGGAAAAGTATTTTTGTTTGGATCCAGGCATACATATCGTGAAAAAGAACAAAGCCGATAGAACGTTTGCCGCATGCGAGTTTTGCGGTCACACTTGTTCCCATGCGTAGCTGATTGGGATCGATCGATTCACGATTGATATCGACGAGTACCAGAAACGCATTGCTTTGGTCGTCGCGGACCTCTGCGGTCTCCTGAATTTCTTTAACCGTACCTTCCATCTCTTTTTCCGGATCGGTTGCCAAGATGTACGTAACCCCAATCGTTTCCTGGGGATCCTTCTGGGCAAGCTCTGCTTCCCGTTCCGCGATAAAACCAATACGATCATCCGGTACCTCGAGTTCAAGCTCCCAGTTTTTTTCTGGTTGTGCCACGCTCAACACTACCTGGCCAGGCTCAACCGTTCTGCCGTAAAGGCGTTGACGGACATCCCAGGTTACGATGACCCCGTCGATTGGGCTGAGCAAAGTGAGTCGCTTTTGTTTCTCGTTGAGTACCTCCAATTGCTTCTTGAGGCTCTGTCCTGTTTTTTGCAGTTGCATCTGCTGGCCGCGTAGTTGGTGCCTTTCGTTGATGGTCAGATCGGCATCATTTCCTGCCAGTGAGTTTCTGATCCAACGAAGCTGTTCATTGGTCGCATTCGACTGCCCTTCGATGTCGGTGATTTGTCCCTGCAGGTCGAGACTGCTGAGTCGCAGAAGTTCCTGCCCTTTCTGAACCCTCGCGCCGTGTGCAACGTCTTTAAAAATATGTTCGATCAGCCCTCCTTCTTCCACAAACACATCCCGCTGCTCTTCGGGCTGGAGTTGTCCGCGGGCTTCTATGTCGAAGTCGATTGGAATCACAATCAGTGCAAGAATCAGGACAAGAATGAGTCCTGCAATGGTCACGGTCTTGGGGAGTGTTCGCGCACGGAGAACCCAACTCCACTGTCCCAGGGTCCGCCAGAGAGGCATCAGGAAAATGGAATCGTGTTGTATCGCATTGGCCAATGCCGAGGAGGCGTGGTCTTTGACCACATCGACACGTTTGCGGACCTGCTCGGCAATGTTGGTCTGGTCAAACTGTTCGACAATCAGGGCCCCCACAAGAACGTCGGGCTTTTTCTCATCCTCTTCCGATTCCTCTTTCTCCTCCTGGGGCTTAAACAGTGGAAGTACCCCGACTACTTTGGCGTGCGACTCGTCAACATATTCATGGACCGCATCTTCAACCTGCGGTGGCATGTCTTCGGTGCTGCCCCCGTACCAAAGCGGTTCTCCCGTTGCGACGACCCGCGTTGCCAATCGGGAGAGGAGTACGGCAATGTTCGATCTTTTATCGATGGTATCCTGGTGGCTGATTGCCTCAACCCGACATTTGCGTCCCCGCCAGATTGCCAGACTGACGCGATCGCATTCGATCAAACGTCGGCCTTCGTTAACAACGGTGTACGCCGTGCGAATGGGATCCAGACTTTCATGAACGGTCTTGGTGAATTGTTCCAACTGGCCCCAAAGCGATTGTCGATCTTCAAAGCTGCGGAGTTGGCGCGTCGCCAAATAATTTCCACCCAACTCGCAGAGTTGTAGCAAAAATCTTAAATAGCCACGTTGGGTCACCGGGCCGGCTCCCGGTCGCTGGAAGATTTCGATGACACCACGGGGTGCGCGATTACTCACGAGTGGCCCCAATACAAGGAGCCAGTCGGTTGGATTTCCTGCTTCTTGATTGCCTTCGGCGCCCGACTGCGGGGCGACCAACATTCCACTGCTTTCCCCCAATGCCTGCTGCAGCAATCGGTAATGTCGGGTTTGGCCTTCTTCGCTCTGTGCGACTCCGGTGGACTGCAAATTGATCTGGTACTGCAGTTGAAGGCGTCCATCGTCATCGAGTATCCAGATCGCGCCACCCGTGGCGACCAATGCAGAGACGGCGCGCGTCAGGATCGCTTCGTAAAACTGAGAGGGATCGGCATCCGATTTGGCGAGTTGGGCAATTTCCGCAACCATGTTGCGGACCTGCTGCTTTGTCGCCTGGACATATTCAGCATCGACGGACGAAGAGGAAGACTCACTGGACATTGGGTCTCCTGGACAAGTCTCGCTTGCGGAATGGTATACGATTTGTTTGTGAGTTTGCGGCAGCCCAAGCGCAAGCTGCAACCATGTCCCAAATCTAAGAATACCCCCTTTTGAGCCGATGCACAATCAAACGGATCTTAGGTAGTGCCCGTCAAAAGCACCTCAAACGTGCATTTGCATTAAGACGTAACGAATACGTAAAGCTTGCTAGTAATTGGGTGTTGGAGGCCGGTAGTTGGACCAATCGATGGTGCGGAACCAGTCGATGGTTTGTTGCAGACCCTCCCGCAGGCAGGTCGCCGGACTCCATGAGAGAGCTTCTTTTGCAAGGCTGATATCCGGTTGGCGGCGTATGGGGTCGTCGATCGGTAAATCTTTATTGACCAACGACGATGCACTTCCGGTAATTTCGAGTACCAAGTCAGCGAGTTGCCGGATTGAAAATTCATCCGGATTTCCAAGATTTACGGGGCCGGTGAAGTCGTCCGGGGCATCCATCATCCGCAGCAGACCTTCCACCAGATCATCGCGATAGCAAAAGGATCGGGTCTGTTCCCCATTACCAAAAATAGTAATGTCCTCACCGGAGAGGGCTTGTCGAATGAAATTCGATACGACGCGACCGTCATACGGATGCATGTGAGGGCCATATGTGTTGAAGATGCGAACAATACGTATGTTGACTCCATTCATACGTTTGTAATCCATGAAGAGGGATTCGGCTGCCCGTTTTCCCTCGTCATAACAGGCACGCGGGCCGATCGGATTGACAGAGCCGCGATAAGATTCTGTTTGAGGATGTATTTCAGGATCGCCATAGACTTCACTGGTCGAGGCTTGCAGAACCTTGGCGCGGCATCGTTTTGCCATGCCCAAAACATTAATTGCACCCATCACCGATGTTTTAATTGTTTTGATCGGATTGTACTGGTAGTGTCCCGGTGCGGCAGGACAGGCGAGGTTGTACACCTCGTCGACCTCAAGCCAGACAGGTTGTGTGATATCGTGACGGATCAGTTCAAAGTTAGGTTTGTCCAACAAATGGGCCACGTTGCTTTTCTGACTGGTAAAAAAATTATCCAGGCAAATAATGTCGTGGCCGGCTGCCACCAACCGTTCGCAGAGATGGGAGCCGAGAAAACCCGCTCCGCCGGTGATCAGCACCCTACCCATGGCGACCCTTCCAGTGTGAAAGCTGTGTGAGGACGGAGGTTCGCACGGAACAAGACCCGTCCACACGGAGATTCGACCGTTCCCGGTATACC
>JABABY010000172.1 GCA_014237955.1 Planctomycetota bacterium | reverse complement strand
CGCGTTATAATAAGGAGTGGAACGCAATGGAGGTGCACCTAAATACCTGGGATCGACATAGGAAAACCTGCATAGCAAAGTCCAGACGCATACGCATCAGAGGGCTTCGAGGTGGTGACTTGAAGAAGGCACTTACCGACCTGAGGCGAACCGACAAAATAAGAGAAAATAAATTCGGCCACGCAACGAAGTCCGGAAAACGCTTAGATCAGATGATTGCGTTAGAAGTGGTCGAATTCGACAATCTTCGTGCGTTATCGAATAAATTTGCTAATCAGTCAATCGAGTACCGTCTGTTTTTTATCGCAGGCATCCATGAAGTTGTTGTCATCAGGAGCGGTAACGTGCCCGTGCGACAAGGTGTATTTCGAGTGGATGCTGAAGGGAATATTGAGCACAAAATTGCGATGCTTCCTGGAGGAAATAAGCAACCGGGCCAACAGGGTTTTGGGGGAAAGCTTCCAACTGAAGATGACGTTAAGGAAGTTAAAGAAAACCACGAAGAAAATATGAATACATTGCGGAAAAAAATCAATCCGAAAATAGAAGATCTTCGGGACGAACAGGACGCGTTGACAAACTACCTCGAAAGGGTGAACGGGTGAAATGTCGGTAGAGCACTGACACCCCGAAAAGAGCTTGGAGCACCCGAGCCCGACTTTTGAAAAGCGCCGTCGGGTCGTTGGCGGGCTAGCTCGCCCGGTTGGGCGATTCTGATCACTAGCCGTTCAAGCCGGCATTGGCCTGCCGGTCGAAGTTGCTCTCGTTGCCCGCCGCCGGGTCGGTTAGAATCGTGCAGTGTTGAATAGGTCGAAAAGCCTGTTCCGCCGGCCAACAATGCGATCCAGGGGGCGCCCGGAGGATGGCAAAAGGAAACGGCAGTCGGGGCTTGGAATACCAACGAAGAGGGAATGACGGAACCACCGAATGTTGACCGTACCTTTAAAATGTGAGACCGGCCATTTGTACGTAACCCTGGATGGCAACGAATGGCTCTTCGATACCGGATCGCCGAAAAGTTTCGGCACGGTCGAATCACTGCACATCGAGGAAAAAGAATACAGTATTCCCGATTCCTACATGGGATTGGATGCGGCCGGATTGTCCAGTTTTGCAGAACATCCAGTCTGCGGGCTCCTCGGCGCAGATATTATTAATGAGTTTTATGTTCTGATAGATGTCAAAAAAAATGAGGTTTCATTTTCCGAAGACGCGATAGCCCTCGAGGGCAGTACGTTAGAAGTGGATGAGTTCATGGGGATCCCGCTCATCGACGCCGAAATGGCTGGCAAGTCGTATCGCATGTTTTTTGATACGGGAGCACAGGTCTCCTATTTTCAGCACAGATCGCTCGATTCGTTCCCGCCAGCAGACCCGGTGACCGATTTTTATCCCGGATATGGCCAATTCGACACCGAGACCTATCTGGTTGAGGCACGCATCGGCGAGCACACGCAGACGTTACGCTGTGGGTCGCTGCCGAAAATGCTGGGCGCTGCGCTGATGATGGGAGGGGCGAAGGGAATCATCGGCAATGAAATTGTACAGCGGCACACCGTCGGTTATTTTCCAAAGAGCAAAAAGTTAGTGCTCGCGTAAAATCTGCTTGGCCGCCGGCGGACTTGGTTTGGCAGGAGTCGCAAAACGTCTGCCCGGCGTCGTCGCATCCGTCTCCCGGTCGGTGCGTGTCGTTTCGGTTTGGGGCGGGGCTGCCTTTGGAGGCTCCTTGCTTTCGCGTCTGATGCCCAAGTCCTTTTCACGCCACCGTTTGTGTCTCGCTTGTGCGCGAGGAAGAATCAAGAAAGACTGAAAAAAATCAAAAATATGATTGAAATGAACGGTTTCCTGCGTTTTAATAACGTCATACGCCGCGCAAGTGCGTTGGTGAATCGGTCACTCTAAAACGAAATGGATCGCGCATTCTAAAGTGGGGTAGGGCTCGTGCATCGCAATTCAGCCAGTTTGCTACGCGATCGTAATATGATCGACGTGGATATCAGATACCTTCTTTGCCGAGCACTATTCGTCTGCAGCCTGTTTTGTCTACCGCTTGGTGCTCATGCACAGGTCACCCCCGACTGGACCCTGCAGTACGGATCTCAGTACACCGATTGGGTTCGGGGGCTTGGGACCGATAACAGTGGCAATATGTACGCCTTCGGGGAAACCCGAGTCGGTGATTTCAACGGGGTCGCTCCAGTTGGTTCGGCCGACTTTTACATTTCCAAGTTTGATGCCACCGGCACCGAGCAATGGACGGTGGTGCAGGGCTCGACCACGTCCGACCCGGTGAGCGGGAGAATGGCAGTCGATTATGCGGGCAATTGCTATGTGGCGGGTGAAACGTGGGGCAGTCTGTACGACACCAAGGGCTGGGGGCTCGCCGATGGCTGGTTTGGCAAATATGACAGCGACGGCAATCTCGCATGGGGCCAGCAGATTAACAGCGGTGGCTGGGATACGCCGAAGAACGTGAGTATCGACAATGCGGGAAATCTCTATCTTGTCGGGCATACCACCGGCAGCCTGGATGGAACCGCTGCGGGCAGCGCCGATGTCTTTGTCAGAAAATACGATACCGATGGCAACCTGATCTGGGGTACCCAGTTCGGCTCGGATAAGGCGGACCGAGGATATGATGTTACGGCCAATGCTGCCGGAGAGGTTTATGTCGTCGGTTCTACGTCTGGAGATCTTGCGGGCATCTCAAATCCCGGAGCTCCCAGCAGATCGGGCGGGTTTCTCACCAAACTCGATTTCAATGGCGCCATTCTCTGGACAGAACTTCTTGCCACCGATCAGAACGACAACTTGTACAGCGTGAATCTTGACAGTGCAGAAAATGTGGTGATGGCCGGTGAGACAATCGGGGATCTCAACGGACAGACAGGTGCGGGCGTACAGGATATGTTGCTTGCGAAATATGACGCCAGCGGGAGTGAAATCTGGACGCAGTATCTAGGGGGATCCGGAAGCGACTATGGTTACGATGTGGCGATCGATGGTGCGGACAACATTTTCTTCTCCGGAAAAACGACCTCGACCGATGGCGACTTTGCGGCGACCACCGCCCTAGGTAACTATGATGCCGTTCTGGCAAAGTACGATTCGGACGGAAATTGGATCTGGACCGAGCGGTATGGTGGTACCGACAGCGATCTGATCAGTCCGCTGCACTTGGAGTCGGATGGAACCCTGTACGCCGGGGGAAGTACGCGGGGTGCTTGGGTTGAGCCCAACTTGTATGGGTCGGATGGAGTCAATTACGATTCGATTCTCATGCGGTTTGATGCCTTGGGTGCGCCGAATTCTGGTGGGGGTGGAGGATCTGCCGTACCCGAACCGGCGAGCCTGGTGCTTCTCGCGCTCGGTGGGCTCGGTTTGGTCTCGATGCGTCGTCGTCGGAAGTAACCGAGCCGCATCAAGTGAAAAGAGAAGCGTTTCGCCTCTCTGCGACCGTCTTGGGGCCGACTAGTCTCCCGCCTCTTCCCGCACAACGCGAAATCCGACATCTTCGCACTTGAGCAACTTGTTCTAGATACCTAAAAGTTGGACAATATCGGCCAGAAGAACAGTGGTACGCTCTAACCAAAGAATCAAAAGAATTTCAATTACAGGACTCTTTGATGAGCAAACTCAATCGCCCGCGATGCTGAAGTTTGCGAAGAGAGTTTGCACAAACGGCGAGTGTACAACATTGTTGCTAGGCTTTTAAAAAATACTGCTCAGCAATCCCATTGCGACGAGGTCCGAAGATGTCTCAGGATGCACGGTTTCTCCAGGCGGCGATCGAACAGGCCCAGCAGAGTCTGGAAGCAGGAAAGCGGCACACCGGTACGCCCGGGGTGCCGATTGGGGCGGCCCTGGCGGTCGAAGACGCATTGCGGGCGGTGGGTCACAACCAGCGGATCCAAAAGGGCGATCCGATCCTGCACGCGGAAATGGACTGCCTCAGCCGAGCGGGGAGACTCAGCGCGGCTGATTATGCGAGGAGCACACTCTACACGACCCTCTGGCCCTGCAAGATGTGTGCGGGGGCCGCTGCCCTCTACGGCATCCGGCGAGTCGTCTGTGCCGATCCGGGATCGGACTTGGCTGGCAGCGAGCTTTGGCGGTCCACCGATGCGTTCCTTGCCGAAAACCAGATCGAGATGGTCCTCCTCGCCGATCGGTCCATGCAACAGACTTTCCGTCAATTCGTTCGCGACTATCCCGATCTCTGGAACGAGGACGTCGGTGCGTGATCGGCCAAGTAAAGCGGCGTATCGGAATGAACAAAACGGGCATGGATTGCTGCTCTAGATTGGTTCGTACCCTTTTGGGGGCTTAGCCTGCATCGAGCCGGACAGGATCAACCACACTCGGTCCGAGGTTGCATCAGTTTTTTCAGGAGCAATGCGGTCCGTTCGCTCGCTCCCTGTTGCTCGATGACCAGCTCTCT
>JABABY010000171.1 GCA_014237955.1 Planctomycetota bacterium | reverse complement strand
ATGACTGTGGAGGTGTCTGGCAGTCGTGCCGTTTATCTACCGCTATTTACGATAATAGTTTTCGCTAGTTAGATCATTGGTACTATCGCCAAATTCCAGGTGCAGAAAGTGTGACGTTTGGAGCCCCCAATTTTGGTCCTGGTGGTAAGTCGATCGAGTTCAAACTGTTGGCTCCAGCAGAACGATTCACCGAATTAGAAGCGGCTGTGGAAGCGTGTAAAAATGAGCTTGGCCGTTTTGAGGGTGTGTATGATGTTGATGATGATTCGCGGCCCGGAAAGTGGGAATACCAGGTGCGTGTCAAGGAGGATGCACAGGCAATGGGGGTCACCACAGCGGATCTTGCAGAAACCATTCGGGCGGCATTTTATGGCGAGGAAGTGATGCGGTTGCAACGTGGCCGCCATGAAGTGAAGTTGATGGTGCGGTATCCTGAAGCGGATCGTCATTCTTTGGAAAACTTTGAGAAACTGCGGGTTCGCACGAATGATGTCCAGGAGCGACCGTTGACGGAGTTGGCCGATGTTCAGATCGTCCGTGGTTACTCAGAAATCAACCGCATCAACCAATTGCGGTCGATAACGATCAGTGCTGATGTTGAAGAAGGGGTTGGTAATGCCAGTGATATCGTTGACGACATGCAAAAGAAGTTTGTGCCGGATCTGTTGGCACAATATCCGGATATTAAAATACGGTGGGAAGGCCAGCAGGAGCAAACCAAGGAATCTCTCAGCAGCCTGTTGATTGGTACGGTGGTCGCTTTACTCGTGATGTTTTTTCTTTTGACACTGGAATTTCGCTCCTACCTACAACCATTGTTAATTTTCATTATTATCCCCTTCGGTGTTATTGGGGCGATTTTTGGCCATGCCATCATGAATCTTCCTATCACTCTTTTCAGTTTCTTCGGATTGGTAGCGTTGACCGGGGTTGTTGTCAATGATTCCATTGTTCTGATCGATTTTATTAATCATCGCGTTCGAAAGGGTGTGCCGATTGATGCGGCACTACTCGATGCCGGACGACGACGTTTCCGTCCCGTATTGCTGACTACAATCACAACTGTTGCGGGGCTCTGTCCGATTCTTTTGGAAACCTCGTTCCAAGCACAGGTGCTGATTCCGATGGCCACCAGCCTCAGTTTTGGCCTCATACTTGCGACCGTATTGGTGTTAGTTCTTGTGCCCACTTGCTATCGTATCTATCACAGCTGGTTTCCGTATATTGCAACGGACCTCGAGGATCACAATGAGTCGCTGCGCGATGATCCGCAAAGTCTCATGCCTGTCGGGACTCGCGACGAGCCTATGGGCCTTGCCCTGCGAGCAGTCGAATAGCCGGTGAACAATAGCGCTATTTGATTAAGAGGGCGTTTGATTAAGACGGCAGAGCTGTTTTGAAATTCAGTCTTCGGTCTCAGTCTTCAGTCATCGTGGACAGGACCGTCTCTGGGATGTTGAAATTTGCCGAAACACTTTGTACATCGTCGTGATCGTCTAGACTTTCCATCAGCCTGAGCACTTTTTTGGCAGTCGCAGCATCAAGATCAACAGTCGTCGAGGGGATGCGAGTCAGTTGCTGGACATCTGACACGATCGCAGCTTTTTCAAGTGCCTCAGCCACATCGCTATACGTTTCCGGGTCACATTTAAGCTCAAACTTATCGTTATTCAGTTGCACATCCTCCGCCCCGGCCTCGAGTGCAAGTTCCATCAGAGTGTCTTCGTTCGTCTTTTCAGCGGATATCATAAAAAGACCTTTGCACTCAAACATCCATGCAACACAACCGGTTGCGCCTAACTTGCCATCATTGATTTCAAAGAGTTTCCGGATTTCGGGAGCGGTCCGGTTGCGATTATCTGTCAAAATATCACAGTATACGGCGACCCCGCCGGCACCATAGCCTTCGTAGACAATCTCTTCGAAATTACCACCTTCGAGTTCTCCAGTTCCCTTTTTGATTGCTCGCGAGATTGTATCCTTTGGCATCCGACCTGACTTGGCATCGGCAATGGCCAGTCGAAGACGTGGGTTCTGGTCAGGATCTCCACCTCCCATTTTGGCAGCCACAATAATGGCCTTGGAGAGTTTGCCCCACAGTTTTCCACGCTTATTATCAATCAGCGCTTTTTTGTGTTTAATTCCTGCCCAGTGTGAATGTCCTGCCATTTGCCTACTCAATTCATTAGTACGGTTACTGGAAGTGGGGGAATGAAAAAGAATACCGCGCCACGTTTATGGTTTATGATTCTACCGCGCACCCTAAGATTCTCTCAATGACCGCCAAGTTTGTGACTAAATTCCGATGTATGAGCACCGTTCGTGGGTGGAGGTATGATTGCTATTGCGTGAGTTCGATGGAATGGTCTTTTCCATAACCGCCACCGCCTGGGGTTTCGATGATCAGGACATCTCCGCTTTCGACAGATAATTCTACAGTCCCGGAGAGTGTTTTTCGCGTTCCATTGTTGCGGAGGATGGTGTTGATCCCGATTGCGCCGGATTCTCCACCCTCCAGGCCGTAGGGTGGATGAGAGCCACGGCGCTGCGAAAGAATCGAAACTGTCAATGGGCGGAGAAATTCAATGTGGCGAACCACTCCGTGACCACCCCGCCATTGGCCTCGGCCTCCTGAATCATGGCGAATGTTAAACTGCAAAACACGTACGGGATAGCGATCTTCAAGGACTTCAACATCGGTCAGTCGGGTGTTTGTCATATGGGTCTGTACCGCATCGGCACCTTCTTCTCCAGGCGTTGCACCGGAACCGCCACAGATGGTCTCGTAATAACCAAATTGAGAGTCACCAAAAAGTAAATTGTTCATCGTTCCCTGGCTGGCAGCAGCCACGCCAAGGGCCCCGAGAATCACGTCGACAATCCGCTGGGATGTTTCGACATTACCTGCCGCTACGGCAGCACATTGCTCAGGTGAACGGTTCCTCGGCGGATTTAACAAACAATCGGGAAGTTTGATGGTGATTGGAGCAAGGACTCCTTCATTGAGTGGAATGTCTTCCGCAATAAGACACCGCAGACAATACATCACGGCAGCAGTCACGATCGCTGGATTTGCGTTGAGATTATTTGGGAGTACAGGAGAAGTACCTGAAAAATCAAAAACGGCCGTTTCTCCCTTGATGTCAATCGACACACAAATCGCGGCACTCTCTCTGTCCACATCCAGCCAATCGCCAAACTGGTAGCGGTCATCCGGAAGACGTTTGAGGGCGGAACGCATTTTGGCAGCCGCCGCATGTTGAATATGCCGCATGTACGCCAGCACCACCGGCAGAGTGTATTGAGCGACCAGTTCCCTTAGATCGCGAGATCCTTGCCGGTTGGCAGCATTTTGGGCTGCAATATCGGCCAGATTGTCCTCGACATTCCGACTCGGAAATTTATCAGATGTGAGCTTCTCCCGGAGCGTGTCCCATTGCGGTTGACCGGCATCGAACAATTTTAGGTTGCTCAGAAGTACCCCCTCTTCGGCAAGGTTGTGGGAAAAGGGAGGCATGGAGCCAGGTCGAATACCGCCAATTTCAGCGTGGTGTGCGCGGTTTGCAGTAAAAAATAACAGACGGCCATTCGTCGGATCGTGAACCGGGGTCACAACGGTGATGTCGGGAAGATGGGAACCGCCTCGATAGGGGTCATTGGTCAGATACACATCTCCAGGTTTGGGCGAAGGATTGTCTCTCAGGATGCTCCGCACAGTTGCCCCCATGGCCCCGAGGTGGACCGGAATATGAGGTGCGTTTGCGACGAGATCACCACTTGCTGTAAAGATGGCGCAACTGAAATCGAGCCTTTGCTTCACGTTGACACTACTCGCGGTATTACGGAGTGTCATGCCCATCTGATTCGCAATGGCCATAAAACGATTATTAAATATTTCGAGCATGATCGGGTCTGCTTCCTCGGCAACGTGCTGAGGACACTTTGCTGCTTCGCCCAGATGCTCAAGGAGTATTTCACCTCCCGAATAAACCGTCGCATTCCAATCAGGATCGACAACGATGGTCGATGTATGGCTGCAAATAATAGCGGGTCCTAAAAAATGATCTCCGGGTTTTAGGTGGAGAGAGTCAAAAACGGCACTGGTATGCATCGTGCCATCAAAATAGACAGCCTGTTCTTCTTCCGCAGTGGGCGTCGTGGGAGGTAATTTGAAGGACTCTGTTTCGGATGTGTCGCTGCGGTGGGAGACCTCAACCCGTGCCGCCATAATTTCCAGAGGATGATCCGGTCTGTCGTAGCCGTAACGCTGTCGATGTAAGGCATGATAGGCTGACCCGTAGTCGCCATCGTCTGGTTTGCAGATGGTGATGGCGGTCTCGGTTCCACGGTAACGGATCTGTAGTGAACACGTCGTTTCCAAAAGCCGTTGATCGACACCCTCGGCTATCACTTCAGCAGAGGCCTGCTCGCTCAGTTGGCGAAAAATG
>JABABY010000170.1 GCA_014237955.1 Planctomycetota bacterium | reverse complement strand
CAGGATCGACGCTAAATCAAAGCGGAAGCCGTCGATATGGTAGTTATGCACCCAATGGCGGAGGCAATTGAAGATCATCTCGCGACAAATTGGATGGTTTCCGTTTACCGTATTACCGCAACCTGAATAATTACGATAGAACCGCCCTTCATGTTCCAGCATGTAATAGACGCGGTTTTCCAGGCCTTTGAAGCTGAGCGTCGGCCCCAATTCGTTCCCTTCACAGGTATGGTTGAAGACGACATCCAGAATCACTTCAATGCCGGCGTTGTGCAGTGCACGCACCATCTGTTTAAATTCATTGACTTGGGATCCGGGTTCGTGGCCGACCGCATATCCTCGATGAGGGGCAAAGAACGCCATCGGGTCATATCCCCAGTAGTTGGGATGGACGAGATTGTGGCCGTGACAATCTTTGATTGGAAATTCGTGTACCGGCATGAGTTCTACGGCTGTAACCCCCAGGGATTGCAGATAGGGGATTTTGTCGATCACTCCCAAATAGGTTCCCGGATGTTCGACATTGCTGGTCTCGGACTGGGTAAATCCGCGGACATGCATTTCATAGATGACTGTTTCCGAAAGATTCCGACGTAAATGCCTGTCTCCCTCCCAATCGAAATTGTCGTCCATGACGACACATTTGGGTGGACGGATAATCCCGTCATCCGCCTGTTGGAATGTTCCGGCAAGTGCTCGTGTAAAGGGATCGATCAGTCGTGCCGTACCATCAAACCGTTGTCCAAATTCTGGTTCGTAAGGGCCGTCTGCCTGAAAGTGATACAATTGGCCTTCATTACAATGAGGCACAAACACACTCCAGACATCGCCCCAGCGATCCGAATCGGGATCAAAATGAACCACCACATTCGGTTCGTGATCTTCAATATCCTCGTAAAGTAGCACCCGCATGGCTGTTGCGCTGCGACTAAAGATGACAAACTGGACACCCCCCTCGTGGACAATGGCCCCATAAGGGAGCGGGTGTGCAAATTGCAATGCTGAGTGGGGCTTGGAGGCTATTGGCATAAGCATGGAATACTACTCTTTTGTTGCAGATCAAAAAACCTCTAGGCCTGTAAAATGGTCGTTTTTCAGCAATCTCCGATTCATCGGGCTTTTTGTGGAGATGAATATGGACACCAATAAATACCACACGCAGTTCGGGCCGCAGACGATTTCCCGAGAAAGTAAAGATTTTATGGCAAAGCCATTAAATGAGACTTTTCCGGCCCCGTAGACCGTGCGGAGTGGGCGAATTTGCCGATGCGGCTGAGGCTCTTTTGCGCGACAATACGCACATTATCCGCCTGGGCGACTTTCTCTGCTCTCTGCCTGCGGAATCGGAATAAGCGACAAACAAGACCGGTCCGGCGCCAGAGGAGCAACAAAGGTATGTTAAAAGAGACAGATCGCTGCACCGACAGGCGGGCTATTGAATCACCCGCGCTCAGTGCGATCGACAGCCCAGCGAACTTGATCCTGTCTGAGGAATGATTCACCCCTCGATACCGCCCCGCCCTATGCGGTGTATTCCTCCACGCGATTCTTGAAGGCCTCGTGTTCGTCCCAGATGGCCTGAGGCAGCTTCTTGGGAGCACCTCGACCCTCGCTGCCCGTCTCCAGTCCGTTCTCGAGTTCGTTAAGCCACCCTTCACGGTTGGCAACTTCGCTCTTGAGGGCCTCTTTGTTCGGGACGAGAATCTCGGCCAGCTGCTCGTTAGTCGTGGTGTATTTGAGCCCGCTGATATCGATGTGTTCCGGTTTGGGAACGAGGCCGATGGGGGTTTCCAACCATGCGTCCTTCCCGTCCAGCTGACGGACGGCCGCGTCGAGGACGCGGTAGTTTGCGCCGAAGCCGTCCCAGATGAAATTCCCGTCGTCATCGCGACGGAACCAGTTGACGCTAAAGACCGCAGGAGGTTTTGGCGTCTTCTTGGGGATGTCCAGCCACTTTTGAGCGTAGTCGCTCACGTTGAAGGCAATGAAGGGACGGTTCGCCATGGGGTCGTAACGAGGCTTCTGTCCAACGGCCGCTGCGGTAGGCTCACTGAACTGGCACAAGGCATGGTAAACGGCCTCGTTCCATGAGCGGGCGCGGCTGATGAGCGGATGCAGTTTGCTTGAGCGGCCGCCGATAAGGGCCACGTCGAGCGGTACGCCCTCGCTGTTGCTGTAGTCGGAGTCCAGGTTAGGCACATTACGGATGGGCATGGTAACGCGGGCGTTTTTCTGGTCCTTCTCCTCGGCAGAAGCATCGATTTGCTCGCCGAGCCAATTGTAGGTAGTGATGCCGTCGCCCTGCGGGAAGTCTTCGCCGCTCTCGCTCCACCACACGCGTTTGCTCCCGTTGTTATCGACGAGAACCTGGTTAGTGAAGATGGGCCCCCCTTCGCAGTCCTGAACTTCGGGCTTGGGATTGCGCAGTGCTTCCATGAGCATTTTATTGGCAAAGTCGCTCATGCCCCTGGTGACGCCGAACATGCCAGCCTCGATGTTGTTCACGTAAAGTCTGCCATCGCCCTTTTTGGTGGCGCCACCAATAATGTCGTCGCCGAGCGTGAAGACCTTATATTGGGCCATCGGACCCTCTGCGACACCAGTAGCGATATTGGTCTTCCCGCACATGCTAGGGAAGGCAGCACCGAACTGAACGCGACGATCACCGTAGTCGATGCCGAACAATGCCATGTGTTCGACAAGCTCAATCCCAACGTCCTCGTCGGGCTGGGATTTCTTCTGGGAGTTCTCCAGTGCCTGGATGCCGACCAAACGCAGTCCGAAGATCTTCTTGGGTCCAAGTGCATTGCCACCGTAATCGCTGTTGATCGTGCGGCAGTAGAGTTCCTTCGGGAAGTGGGTGATCCACCGATCTTCCTTGCTGAGAGTCCCATAGCTGTGAGTGATGCGAGGAAAGCGGGCCTGCTTTTCGAGGATACGCCAACCATCTTGGAGATTGCTCATCCGGTAGAGGTTGCAGACAACGTTGGCGCTGTCGGTCAACTGGACGCCTGCGGTGGCGAACTGGCTGTCGGCGGGATTCGTGACAAACGGCACCACATACATAGTGCGTCCCTTCATGGTTCCGTCAAAGAGCTTGTCGAGCTTGCCATGCATTTCCTCAGGATTTGCCCAGAAGTTCAGCGGGCCGGCGTCGACCGGATCCTCGGTGCAAATGACGGTACGTTCCTCGACGCGGGCGACATCGTTTTTATCACTTCGGGCGTAGAAGCATCGCTTTCCGTAGACGTCCTCGTCGAGGCGGGTGTAGGCACCGGATGCCTCCAACTCGTTCTCGAGTCTGATGATCTGATCCGCTTTGCCGGTGATGATCTCGACAGAGTCGGGTTTGCACAGATCGGCTTCCTTTCGGACCCAATCTTGCATGTGTTGGGGGAGTGATGCGATGGTTGATTCAATAGCGTCGGAGAGTGTGGTTTGAGCGGTCATTTTCTTTCAATCGTACTGTCGGTTGATAGGCACTAAAAATTCGAGCCGAACGAAACGGTTCATTGTCAAAAAACGGAACAGTAGATTATAAAAATTTCTCTGTCCCTGCATACCGCCCCTACCACAGCGTTCAAGAATTAATACAGCGAAGCATTTGCGATCATTCGACAAAATCAGTCGTCGGACTCCCCACCATTTGGTATTAACGGTCCCCGGGATGGAAAAGGACCGCGAGAGCCTATTCTTAGATGCCCCTATTCGCTGGGAAACTCAAGCTCAGGTTTTTCCTGCTTGTCATCTTGGAATTGGACTCCGGGGTCGATGACGATATAGCCACTCCAGAATAATGGATGTTCGGCGGTGATCTCCAGTCCGTCTTTGCTCGGTTTCACCCTCGGTTCTAATGCAGGCTCAATGGGTGCTATCTGGGCAAGTTGGACTGCCCGTTGCCAGGCATCCTGGGCTGTAGTGTTGGGCAACTCCTGGATAAATTCTCGGATCAGATCAGTTGCTGTTTGTCCCCCTGTCCGCCAGCGGCTCAAGAGGATTGTCCGGCTACCCGATGCCAGGAGCGTCATGCTGGTATAAAACAATTCGTCACCCGCTCGATTTAACTTCTTTATATGCTTGAGCGCATTTTCTGCCGGTGTGTGAAAGCCGGGCAGCACAATAACATCCGGGCTTCCCCATGGCAAAGAGAGCCATGACTGAAGACTGGACCCAGGCTTACCCTCATCAATCCGAAAAGGAGCCAAGCTCAAAGGGCTTTTTCCAGAAGGCTCGAGATCGTCGAGGACGATCAGACCGTCGAACAGTGTTGCCAATACATTGGACCGTCCCGGCAGCGAATCGGTGATGGCATGTCCACGCGGCACAACTTCTTGAATCCGTTGGAATGCCTGCTCGGAAATGGCGGCATCTTCACCCGGATAGAGTTGTCCCTGCACGATGGCATAGTTGCCCGACTGGGGCCGCCCACGATTGTCGGTCTCCGTTAATCCAAGCGTCGGAGCGTAACGGATGCGGGTCTTTGTAAGCAATGCCCGCGGCTCATTCGGGTCGACCCAGAGAGCCTCAA
>JABABY010000016.1 GCA_014237955.1 Planctomycetota bacterium | reverse complement strand
CCTAAATGTTGGCATTTTTGCCAAATCTTAGTTCCTTTTTTTCCAGCCCATCCACCTGGGCCTTTAGCACCGCCCCATTTGCCACCGCCACCCATTTTTTTATTATTCCATTGGGGATGGTCGCCGGGGTGATTCCACTGCCAATGGGTGCTTTAGGAGCTATTGAAGGGGTGATGCAATTTCTTTACGGTCAAACGGGTGGAAGTGTTGCCAAAGGACTCGTGGTTACGCTTGTCTATCGGTTGATCACCATTTTCATCGCAATAGTAGGGGTTGGATTCTATGTGCGTACGCAGCGCGATCTAAATCGGGTACTCAAAGAAGCCCGGCAGGTGGATAGTGCCGATGATTAGTCCCTTTCGTTTGGCCTGCCACTAGGGTGCGCCGAGCTTTTCTTCCGCCGCGCTCTTGCGGTAGTAGTCGGGTACGAACTGCCAAATGTCCTCCTGCTCGCCATCACGGAATGTGTCGACGGCAAGTTGGCCTACGATGCCGGCCCGCGGCATCCAAAATTCTTTGCCCAGACATTCTACGTTTTTGGGCAAGCGATCGGTAAGCTTTGCCAGGAGCGGACCAACAACGCGATCATTGGGCGTAAGTCGCTTCATCCAATCATCCACTGTTAGAATCGTTGTCGTCTCAATCTCCCTGGGAGGCTTATCCTCTTCTTTGAAAAAGAATTTTGCGGCATAACACTCGTCTCGCTGGGCGTCCATCACGCACCAGACGGGTGTGGCGCCCCCGACAGCGGTGGCTAGTACCTGTAGTGAGTTCACTCCCACAATCGCTGCACCGACTGCATAGGCAATCGTTTTTGCAGTGACGATTCCGATTCGTAATCCTGTGAATGAACCGGGTCCACGGGCTACTGCAACGAGGTCGACTTCCTGTGGGGACCAACCTTCCCGATCAAACAACTCTTTGATGCAAAGGGTGAGTGACTGTGCACTGCGGGTGTCTTCCGGAAGACGCTGCTCGGCCACGCAGTCATCGGCAAGCAGCAGCGCAACGGAACCGGTTCTTCCAGTGGTTTCAATGGCAAGTGTTTTCATCGTGTTGGCGAAAAGGAAAACGGACTTGTGGGTTTCAACATGCCACAGAGAAAGAGCAGAATGACCGATCTTCCAACGGGGTTTCCATTTATAGCAATCGTCAATGGCTTCTGGCGAGACGCCAACGGCGAGCCGCTCCTAGCTGCGGACCGTTTCCCCTGCCTTGACCGGCCTTCTCAGGCGGCTTAGGATTGCAATTTCGCTCGTAAAATGTTTTCTGAGCTAAGTTTACAGGCATGGTACGTTCCCGATGTGGATTTGTTGGGCCAGATGGTTTGGATGGACGACGTCAGAGTAACGAACGGCGCTAGAAAAGGGACGGGACCGTGAAGCGAGCGATCATCAGTGATATCCACAGCAATCTAGAGGGCCTTCATGCGGTCTTAGAAGATATCGAAAATCAAGGTGTTACAGAGATCTACTGCCTAGGGGATATTATCGGTTACGGTCCGAATCCCCGTGAGTGCATTGATCTGATCATCAAGTGCGATGCCTGTCTCTTGGGCAACCACGATCAAGGTGCCCTGTTTGATCCCGAGGGCTTTAATTCGGGTGCTGAAAGGGCCATTTTCTGGACCCGGGAACAACTCGAAGATCCAAAAGAAAATGCCAAAGAGAACGCCCGACGTTGGGATTTTTTGGGTGAGCTACCGAGAAATCGCAAGGAGGACGGTCTCATGTATGTCCACGGGTCGCCCCGCAATCCATTGAACGAATATGTTTTTCCGGAAGATATTTATAATCAGAGGAAAATGGAGAAATTATTTGGTCTGGTCGAGAAGACATGCTTCCAAGGTCACACGCATGTTCCGGGCGTTTTTACAGAGGGGCTGCGATTTTATCCACCGGAAGAAATGGACAGCAAGTACAAATTGGGAGAAGAAAAAGTCATGGTCAATGTGGGTTCGGTAGGACAGCCACGAGATGGAGATCCCCGGGCGTGCTACGTCATCTTGACGGAAGAGACCCTGCAGTACCAGCGTGTGGAATACGATCGTGAAACGACCATTCAAAAAATCTATGACATTGCGGAGTTGGATAACTTTCTTGGGGACAGGCTTCTTGCTGGGCGTTAAGTGGTGGCTGAAAGAGTCATTGCCGATGCATTTTTTTGCCGTCCGATATTTTTCAGAACAACAATATTTGCATTCTGGCAATTGATCCAAGATCAACCGCCTACAACAAGGATTCATTAGCCGAGCGAATTGGCAGAACAGGTGTGGTGCGTGGATAAGCGGTTTTTCATATTTCTGGCTACGTCGATGGTGATCTTGGTCGGATCCCAGGCCATCATAAACAGCATCTTTCCGCCTCCTGAAAGACCTGCACCAAAAGTCGGTGAAGAAGCCCTTGCTGATAAGCAACAAAAAGACAAAAGTGTTGCCGATCGCGAGGAGGCTGCAAGCCGTGAATCGGTCGTCCCCGGGGCTGTCGCAAAGCCTGCCGAGAAAGGTGGAGGCAGCGATTCTGAAAAATCGGTCGAGGAGCGACCAAAGAAAGAATCAATCGCAACTCAAGGGGCACAATCTCCTCAGGCAAAAAAACATCCACTCCGCTACGTGTCCCTCGGATCCCTCGACCCGCGCGGCAATTCCCGGGCACTTGTGACACTGACGACTCTCGGAGCCTCGATCGAGCGTTTGGAACTGAACAACCCACGCTATCGCGATATGGTAGATACCAGCGGCTATCTGGGACATTTAGTCGGGACGGAGGTTCCCCAGGGATATGAAGTGGGTTATGTCGGTCGCGGCACACCCGCCGATGAAGCCGGCTTGCAGGTAAAAGACATCATTGTCGAGGCAGGTGGAGCCCCGGTTAAACGGCAGGAAGATCTAAGCCGCCGGCTTCAAGAGATGAAAGCCGGCCAGAAACTGCAGCTTGTCATTTTGCGTGACGGCCAACGAGCAGGGCCACTCGATGTGACGTTGATTCGTCGCCCCCTGGAGATCGTGCGGCCAGAGATGGCAGCGCAGCCCATCGAGTCGTATCAGCCGGGTCTTCACGACCCATTTTCGCTTTTACTTACCCTGAGCCAGATCGACCAACAGAAGCTCTTGCCCGAAGAGAGTGTGATCGAAGGCGCCGAACTGCATGAGGTGAATTGGGCTATTACAAAGAGCGGACCGCTGGAAGTCCGCTTTGAAAAGGAGCTTCCAAGGCACGGCCTGAGGGTCATCAAGCATTTTCAGTTGGCGGAAGTTCCCAGCAGTGAGATCAGCAATGAGGACTACAAGGCATACCACCTGTTTGTGGATCTCACCATTAAAAACGAAAAAAATGAATCCCGTGAGATTGCCTATCGATTGGATGGTCCTACGGGGATGCCGACAGAAGGTTGGTGGTATTCGCGTAAGATAAGCCGTACGTGGGGTGGCGCTGCATTACGCGATGTTGCTGCCCACTCGCTCAGAGACGGCCCCAATTTGATCAGTGCTTCACGAATAGTCGATGACACCGAAGAGGAGGAGATGACAGTTAATCTCCAAATGCCCTCTCGTGAGACCAATCCGCTCGCGTATCTCGGGGTTGAAACGCAGTATTTTGCGGCGATTCTTATTCCTTTTGAGCAAGATGACACTGAAAACGATGACGCTGAGCAAAGCTACAAAAGCTACAAAGGCATTCGTGTCGGTGATAAACTTCCGGAAAAATCAAAGCTCTATTTGACCAACGTAACGTCACAGCTGACAAGTGTTACAGAAACGATAGAACCGAATGGTGAATTCCATGATCGGTTTCAGTTTTTCACGGGACCGAAAAGACGAAGCCTGCTCAAAAAATACAGTGCGCCCGACTTTCCCGAATCGGTCAACCTGTCTGAATTGATCTATTATGGCTGGCCGATCTGGGGATTTTTTGCCAGACCTCTTTCGGATGTTTTGCAATTTTTTTATCGGATCATCCCCAACTACGGTATTGCGATTATTCTTCTCACCATGGTTGTCCGGATGTGTATGTTTCCGTTGAGCCGAAAACAGGCTTTAAACGCGCAGAAGATGCAGGAGCTACAACCCGAAATAAAAAAGATCACCGAGAAGTATAAGGGAGAAATGGAGAAGCGATCTAAAGCACTCCAAGAACTTTATCGCAAGCACAAATACAATCCGATGTCCGGCTGTCTCCCTCTTTTTATTCAATTACCAATATTTATCGGACTTTACCGGGCATTGATGACCGATGTGGCACTCCGGCAGGCACCCCTGATTAGCAGCTCAATTTCATGGGCCAATAATCTTGCTGCGCCCGATATGCTGTGGCGCTGGGACAAAGCAGTCCCCATCGATTTTCTGACCTCGGAGTCAGGATGGTTGGGCCCGTATTTAAATGTTCTACCACTGGTAACGGTCGTTTTGTTTGTGGTGCAGCAAAAGATGTTTATGCCGCCACCGACGGATGATCAATCCGCCATGCAGCAAAAGATCATGAAGTACATGATGGTCTTTATGGGGTTTTTGTTTTTTAAAGTGCCGAGTGGGTTGTGTGTTTATTTTATTGTTTCGAGTCTATGGGGGCTCGGCGAACGCAAGCTGCTTCCAAAGATTAAAAAAGATACAGATCCTTCCGGGGCATCGAAGGCTTTGCAATCTGAAACCAAGACGGTGACAAAAGGTGGCAGTGGCGGTTCCCGCGAATCGAAGTCGCAAAAAAAACGGCGACGCAAAAATCGAAAATGATCGATCCAAATTGCGGAACAGAAGATGGTCGCCCGGCACAACAGCCATCAGTATGAATGAATATCTGTGTGCAGGTTGAAGTAGGGTATGCTAGGCAACGTCTCGTATCGAGTGGACGATACCATTGCGGCAATAGCGACCGCAGCGGGGGCATCAGCTCGGGCGATTATTCGCATCGCCGGTCCCGAAGTTGCGAATTGTCTTTCAGGCATTTTTGAGGCCGAATGCGCATCTGGCTCCGGTGCCACAGCAGATCTTTTGAGCCAGACTCAGGCGGCCTCTGTTTTTCCGGGACACCTTCTGTTTGACGCTTCTGCGCCCCAGTTGCCCTGCCAGCTCTATTACTGGCCGGATGAACGAAGTTTTACCAAAAGTCCTCTGGCGGAGATCCATTTGCCAGGATCGCAGGCGTTGGCAGAAGCGGCGCTCGATCTCGTATGTGGCCACGGTGTCCGTCTCGCTGCGGGTGGAGAATTTACCTTGCGGGCATTTTTGGCCGGGAGGATCGATTTGACCGAGGCCGAAGCGGTGCTTGGTTTGATTGATGCGGGCAGTGAAGGGGAATTTGACGTAGCGCTGCATCAACTTGCAGGAGGTTTGAGCGGACCAATCACCCGGTTGCGAGATCGATTACTCCATACGCTCGCTGAACTGGAAGCGGGTCTCGATTTTGCCGAGGAGGACATTGAGTGTATCAGCAATCGGGAACTGTTCGAGGTGCTCAACAAAACCCAGGATGAAATTTCGAAACTACTGGCACAGATGAACAGTAGGACCGTTGTCAGAGAAACGATTCGAGTCGTTTTTTGTGGGTCCGCAAATGTCGGCAAAAGCAGCCTGTTTAATTGCATGGTGGAAGGCGCAGCTCTTGAATCTGATCTGCCAGGTACCACGCGTGACTATCTCACAGCAACACTTGATTTAGATCGGATTTACTGTGAACTTGTCGATACCGCTGGCGTGGCGAGAGAAGATGGAAGTGAGCCAATCATGGTTGCTGCTCAGGCTCTGACTGCCCGCCAACTGGAGCAGGCGGACATTCAGCTTTTTTGTCTCGATGCCAGTCGCCCGCTGAATGACTGGGAACAAGACCAACTGGCTTGCCAACCGGTGGTCGAAAGGATGATTGTATTTACAAAATGTGACATGATGGCGGAGTTGCCACACCATGCTCGGTTGGCGCAACGCCCCGGGGTGATCTGTACCAGCAGCCACTCAGGGGTAGGGGTAGAAGCTCTCCGCAAAGAGATCCGCGATCGTGTATTGGCGGTGCCTGCTGAAGTGGGTGGCACCGTCACCTGCACCGCAGTGCGCTGTCGGGAAAGCCTGCAGCAAGCGAGCGAAGCGGTCTTGCGGGCATCCGCAGTGGCGGAGCGCGGCTTGGGTCACGAACTCGTGGCGACGGAGATACGCGTTGCACTCGATGGGCTTGGTCAGGTCGTTGGCGCTGTCTATACCGACGATATGCTCGAGCGGATTTTTAGCCAATTCTGCATTGGCAAGTAGCGAGTCTTCTCTCCGGTGTGTGCTATGGGGCTAACGCTCCTACCGCGCTACCGGGATCGTTGTCGCAGGCTAAGGAATTAGCCCGCCTCGATAGCGGCTTGGGCCGCCGCCAACCGGGCGACTGGGACGCGGAATGGTGAGCAGCTCACATAATCCAATCCAATCCGGTGGCAGAAGGCGATGCTTAGGGGATCTCCGCCGTGCTCGCCACAAATGCCGCACTTGAGATCCTTGCGGGTAGCATGTCCTTTTTCGACTCCCATTTCAACCAGTTGTCCAACGCCGGTGACGTCGAGGGATTGGAACGGATCTTTTTCAAGAATTTCCTGTTCGATATAGTCCGGAAGGAAGGTGTTTACATCATCCCGGCTGTACCCGAAGGCCATTTGCGTCATATCGTTTGTCCCGAAACTGAAGAAGTCCGCATGTTTGGCAACATCGTCCGCAGTCAATGCAGCACGAGGAATTTCGATCATGGTCCCCACCGGGATATCTAGCTTTCCGGTGTATTTCTTCGCTTTTCGTACGTTTTCGATCGTATCGAGCGTGAGCTCACGAAGTATTTTAAGTTCTGTATCCATACCGACTAGAGGAATCATAATCTCAGGTCTGGCATGGACTCTTTTTTTCTTGCAGCTAATCATCGCTTCGACGATTGCGGTGACTTGCATCTCGAGAATTTCCGGATAGGTGACCGCGAGGCGGCATCCACGATGTCCCAGCATAGGATTCATTTCGTGGAGCTGTTCAACCCGTGCTTTTACTTCTGTCGGCTTGATCCCCAAGCTTTTCGCAAGCTCTGCCTGACTTTTAGCATCATGGGGCAAAAATTCGTGCAGCGGCGGGTCGAGAAGTCGCACCGTTACCGGCAAACCCTTCATGGCAGTAAAAATTCCAACAAAATCACGGCGCTGATACGGGAGTAGTTTTTTTAAGGCTTTTTGCCGCTCCTTTTTCTCGGTTGCAAGGATCATCTCGCGCATTGCAGTGATCCGTTCACCTTCAAAAAACATATGTTCGGTACGGCAGAGCCCGATTCCTTGGGCACCAAATTTGCGTCCGCGTTTGGCATCATCGGGCGTGTCGGCATTGGTGCGGATCCCAAGCGTTCGGTACTTGTCGCTCCATTTCATCAAGGTTGAGAAATGTCCACTGAGCGTAGGTTCATGGGTTGCCACAGCGCCGGCCATAACTTGTCCGGTCGATCCATCGATACTGAGAATGTCTTTGTGGGTGAACTTACGGCCGTTGACGGTGATATTGCGGCCTTTTTCATTAATGTTGATGTCCCCGGCACCAGCCACACAACATTTGCCCCAGCCACGGGCGACCACTGCTGCATGGCTGGTCATTCCCCCGGTACTTGTGAGGATACCGGCGGCATGATGCATGCCATCGACATCCTCGGGGCTGGTCTCCTTGCGGACCAGCAGGACCGTTTCGCCGTCCTGAGTACGTGCGACGGCTTCCTGGGCAGAAAAAGCGAGTTTTCCAAATGCTGCACCTGGCGAAGCAGGCAAACCGGTCGTCAACACGTCGCGGCGAGCCCGAGGGTTGAATGAGGGAAGCAAGAGTTGATTTAGATCATTGGGCGGTATGCGGCAGATCGCTTCCTTCTCACCAATCAATTTTTCCTTCACCATGTCACAGGCAATTCTGACCGCCGCCAGTCCGGTTCGCTTGCCGTTTCTGGTTTGTAGCATGAAGAGTTTTGAGTTTTCAATGGTGAATTCAAAATCCTGCATATCCTTGTAGTGATGTTCAAGTTTGTTTTTTATGGTGATGAGTTGGTTGAAGACCTTTTGCTTCCAACTCCGCATTTTTGCGACCGGTTGGGGCGTACGGATACCGGCAACGACATCTTCACCCTGGGCATTGATCAAAAACTCGCCGTAAAAAACGTTCTTTCCGGTCGATGGGTCGCGTGTGAAGGCGACTCCAGTACCCGAGTCGTTGCCCATGTTTCCAAAAACCATGGTTTGCACGTTGACGGCAGTGCCGTCAAGACCGGAAATGTTGTTGATCTGGCGGTAGCGGATTGCGCGGTTTGTATGCCAGCTTTTGAAGACCGCCACAATTGCCTTCTCCAATTGTTCGGAGGGATTGTTTGGAAAACTTTCGTGCGTATGTTTTTTGTAGATCCTTTTATAAGCTTCGACCAGTTCGATCAGGCCATTCACGTCGAGTTCCGTGTCGAGTTTAACATTGTGGCGCGCCTTGATCTTGTTAAACTCAGATTCAAAGTAATGGTGTTCGATCCCCATAACAACGTCACCAAACATGTTAATAAGCCGCCGAAAAGCGTCGTAGGCAAATCGCGGATTTCCGGTGGCGTTCGCCAAACCCTGTACCGTGTTATCGGTGAGACCCAAATTTAGTACCGTGTCCATCATTCCTGGCATCGAGACCGCCGCACCCGACCGAACCGCGAAAAGCAGCGGGTTCGATACGTCGCCAAACTTTTTGCCAGTTTCCTTTTCGATAGTCGCTACGTTTTTATGGACCTCTGCCATCAGACCACCGGGTACCGTTTTGCCCACGCGGTAGTATTCGGCGCAGGTTTCAGTCGTGATGGTAAAGCCGGGAGGTACTGGAAGGCCGATACTTGTCATCTCCGCAAGGTTTGCACCTTTGCCACCGAGAAGTTCCTTCATGTCTTTGGAACCTTCCGATCGGGTGGCTCCAAAGTAATAAACGCGTTTGCGTGGCTTTGCTTTCTTCTTCGTTGCTCGCTTGGCCATGAAGACTGTCCTTCGGTTGGTTTAAATGTGATATTTCCGGGCTGTCATCAATGCTCAATCGTTGCTGGGGTGCATTGAATGTACAGGTACACGTATCTTTTTTCTGGATTGACAGGCACCTAAAGTACTTTTAATTTTGCGACTTTACGGTATCGGACCCACACAATCAGGTAGCCCGCCAGCCGCCGTAGATGCCGTTTCAGAGGAACAATGACAAGGGATGAATGTAATACGCCTCCAAAGGCTAGTCAAGATGCGGCAATGGGGCAAGGCTCTGCGGCGGGGATATTACTGTGCCATGAAAACCGCGCATTCTGCATGTCGCATCACATGATGTGCGGTCTCGCCAAAGAGTTTTCGCATCATGAGGTTTTTGGCGCTGTTGCCGACAACCATCAAATCAGCTCCCCACTCGTCTGCAAAGGGTAACAGATTGTTTTTGGGCGACTTTGTCGAGTAATAGGTCTCCACATCGAATTTGTATGCGCGGCAGTATTCGGCAGCTTCGTCGAGCGCTTCCTTCTCTTCTGTTTCAAACATGGTCAAGCAAATTTTGGTATCCGGCCAAAGGTGCATCCTAATAAACTGCTTCATCGTCCGGGCCGATTCCATCGATCCGCTGTACGCTATCAACACCCGTTTGATTTCGTCCGTCACTTTTGGCAACACCAGAATAGGTTGTATGCCTTCATGGACCATGCGAATCAATTCGTCAGACGGCTCATTGATAACTCCATGATCGAATAGGCTATCCTGCTTGCTGATAATCATCAAATCCTGATAGCGGGCAGAGTGACAAAAGGTATCGAGCGGATCGCCCTCCTCATAAATGAGGTGGAAATCAATATTGTGTTTGCTGCACTCCTGTTCGCAACTCGATACGGCCTTTTCAATAATCTCACGAGTCAATTGGTGCCGGTGATCGCGAAGTCCTTGTGCCGCTGCACCACCGCCGATGGGTACTGGCCCGACATTCTCCAAACCACGGTGATCCACAACCGTTACAGCGGTGAGTTGCGCACCATGGCGTTTGCAGAGGTCAATTGCCTGACGGACGGCTGTAATCGAGTGGTCGGCGTCGCCGAGTCCGACGAGAATCCGTTTGATCATGGAAGAGCCACCTTTATGAGTTCAACCGTAAAGCTACAGCAGTCTCTTTACCACATTGGTAGAGAGAAAAAAAATAGTAAAATGAGATTGAAGGAAATAGCACGAAAACACTTTAATTTTCAAATGGGTCTATGTCAATCATTACCGCAATCTACTCGGGCTGTGTTTTTGCAAAATGGATATTTTTGCAAAATGGATGATCGAGAGCCGTTGCAGGAAAGGGACGTTGATGCACATCTTTGACAAGAGTCTCTATCCGAGAGGACTGGCCGGATTGATCAACGATCAAACAGAATGTGCCTTAGATGCAGGGACGCAAAATCACGATGTTGCGGCAACCCTTGAATCTCTGGAATTGCGCGATGCGTTTGCGCCGCAGGTAATCCGCGATCTATTGATGGCGCAGGCCTGCCAGTCTGGCTTATTGCTTTTACATAATTGTTTGGATCGCTCGCACATGGTGAGTCAGCAGATTGACACCCCGACAGGCAGTTTCTGGCACGGTATTATGCACCGTCGTGAAGGGGACTATTCCAATGCCAAATACTGGTTCCGTCGCGTTGGCGAGCATCCGGTGTTTGAATCGCTCGCTCTTGCAGCCCACGGAGTATGCAACTCGCTCTTTCCAGACGAAAAGAACTGGGATCCGTATACGTATATTGATTGCTGTGAAGCGGCGGTTCGCGATGCGACCCCCGATGTTCCCGTGCTGGGCCGAGTTGCGAGGATCGAGTGGGAATTGCTATTTAATTTTTCCTACCGCCGGGCGGTAGAGTCCTAGGGTTGCTAATTCTGGAAAGAGTTATGTCCCAGAAAAAACTGCGACAACACATTGCCTCCGAGGCGGCACGGTTAATGTGCGGTCCAGGACAACCGGGATACGATCAGGCAAAACGGGAGGCGCTGCGCCAGTTCAAAACAGATCGACTGCGGCCCCAGGATTTCCCCACCAATTTCGAGATTCGTGAGGAGATCGTCGCTCTTGCCGAAGGACGTCAAGCGGAACAGTTGCGGGCGATGCGGCGCGAAGCGCTTCGGATGATGCATGTTCTCGATCGGTTTCATCCACGACTGGTAGGTAGTGTGCTTAGCGGTCCCGTATCGGCCTCGTCGGCGATTGAACTGGAGGTGTTTGGGGACGAGGTCACATCGGTGATCGCAGCCATCGACGGCCATGGAGAGATGCATCCTCTTGGCCCGAGACAAGTCAGAAAAAATGACCAGCTGCACAAAGCGGATTGCATCTATCTGCAAAGCGCGTACCCCTTCAGGCTCATGGTGTTTCCACCCGAATTGTTTGAATCTTTCAGTACGGACCTCCAATGCGGCGAAGTGGTGGATCATGCGAACAGCAAGCAACTGGCAGAGATGCTTGCCACAATGGAGCACGACGTTCCCGAGGTCCCCGAGCCGCCACTGGAAAACAGGGCCGATCGTTTTGAGATCTATGCAACACTCCTTTGGCCGCTTGAGGAGGTGATGCAGAATTCACAAAGACACCCGGAGGGAGACGCGCTCTATCACAGTGTACAAGTCTATGAGCAGGCACGGAATCAATATCCTTATGATGAGGAGTTTTTGCTCGCTGCCCTGTTGCACGATGTCGGTAAAGCCATAGATCCGAATGACCCGGTCGGTTCGGCCCTGGTCGCCCTTGAGGGCTGGATTACCGAGCGGACCGCCTGGTTTATCGAACACCAGTTCCCGGGCTGCGCATATCTTGACCACGAGCTCGGCACTCGGGCCCGCAAACGGCTAGAGGCTTCTGCCGATTTTGAACAATTGTTGTTTCTCGTGCAGTGCGATCGTGCGGGGCGGGAGCAGGGTGTTTCGGTACCGGAGGTTAGCGAGGTCCTTGCCCAAATCCGTGATTTGGCAGCTTCTTTTGATGGTGAAGCAGCAGCGGAGGGCGAGCAGAACGAATGAACGTTCTTCAACTTAGAAAATGCCTTGTTGCTCGTCCGGAGTTGCCGGAAATTTCAGAGATTGTGGTTCGCAATTATGTCGGGCCCGGTGACATTCCTCTTTGGAGCAACCTGTTGGATGCGGCATTTACTGCGGCCCAACCACCGGTTCGCCACATGGATGGAAGTGAATTTTCTCGGCAGATCCAGGGATCACACTGGTGGTCCGCAAAGCGGATGTGGTTTGCCGAAACGAATAACACATCGGAGCCGGTCGGGACGGTTACATTGGGGCTCCGTCAGGGAAAAACGAGAACATCACCATCGATTCACTGGCTGGCAGTGCATCCCGCATGGCGGCGCGTGGGCGTTGCTCGGCTACTCATGGCGCACTTAGAGCAGTCTTGCTGGGACGCGGGCTTTCGACAAGTCGATCTTGAAACCCACCGTGGCTGGCGAGCAGCGAAAAAATTTTATCAAACGCTCGGTTATAGAAACACCTTGCGGTCCTCGACGCGGACGAAACCGGACGCAAGCAACCGGAGTGCTTCGGGATAGGCTTCGCATTCCGCCTCAAACACCCGCTTGGCAAGGGACTCAGGCGTATCGTCCTCCTCGACCGGAACAACGCGTTGTAGCAAGATGGGCCCGTGGTCGTACTCGTTGTCCACAAAATGGACAGTGCATCCACTCACTTTGGCTCCGTAAGCAAGGACCGCCTCATGGACGTGGAGGCCGAAAAATCCCTTTCCGGAAAACGCAGGAATCAATGCCGGATGGATATTCACCACCCGGTTTGTGAAATCGGATGGGATGAGGACATGTTTGAGAAAACCGCCCATGAGAACGTAATCGACCCCGGCGTTGCGACACGGCGAAAAGATCAGATCGCTAAATGATTCCGCACTTTGGCAATTCTTGCGGCAGACGACTTTGGTAGGAATGTCTGCCTCGTCGGCATACACGAGTCCACCTGATTCAGGATTGCTCGCAATGACCAACTTGAAATCGATATCCAGTTCCCCCGCAGACTTCTTTTGAAGAAAATTGCGGAGTGTCGTTCCACCACCGGAGATCAAAACAGCCGCATTCATCAGTTGTCCACGGTAAGAAAGAGGGTAAAATCGTGATCGCCAACTTGCAAATCGACTCCCTCAGCCGATTTGAGCGGTTCAAAAACAAGTTCGCGACTGAGAGTTTCGTTTCGGAGATACTCCCTATTTTCTTCGATGGCCTCAGCTAGATTGTCAGATTCCGTAACGATTGCCAGCTTAATTCGGTCCGTGAATTCACAGCCAAGTTCTTTGCGCCGATCTTGAATGTGTCGTACCAAATCGCGAACCAAGCCTTCGCGAAGTAGTGCGTCTGTGATTTCTGTTGCCAGGACAACGACGCAACGGGTTCCTTCCGCTGCTGCCCAGCCTTCCTTTGCCTGTAGTCGCACCTGAATATCTTCGGAGGTAAACTCGAGCGTATCGGTGCCTATTTCCAAACAGACTTTGCCATCCGCCTCAAGCGACGCAAGCAATTTGCCGCCATCGGCCTCTTGCAGAGCCTGTTTGACGGTGGGCATCAGTTTTCCGACACGCGGTCCGAGCCGTTTAAAGTCTGGCTGTACCTGATAGGTGATATAATGTGCGGCATCTTCGGTGAACTCGACTTCCTTGACATTCAATTCGGTACGGATCAACTCGGAGTGCGATTCGAGCCACTGGCGATGTGTTTGGTCGGCCAGGATGACCTCAACTTTGGAGAGCGGCTGACGCACTTTTAATTTAGCATCCATTCGTGCGCTCCGGCCGAGCGAGGTAATCTCCCGGATCAACGCCATCTGATCCGACAAGGTTTGGTCCATCTGCAAAGGATCCGCTTCGGGATAGTCACAGAGATGGACACTCTGCTTGGTGCGATCACCAAAAGGCCCGCTGAGATTTTGCCAGATCGCTTCCGCAAGAAATGGAATGAAGGGCGCCACCAATTTGCTGGTCGTCAGCAAGCACTCGTAGAGTGTCCAATAGGCGTCGGTTTTATCGGCGGCCGTTTTGTCACCACTCCAAAAACGATCACGACTGCGACGCACATACCAGTTGCTCAATGCGTCAACAAATGCGGTGAGGTGACCGCATGCAGCATAGTTGTCATATCGGTCCATGGTTTGGGTCACATCGTCAATGGTCTGGTGCAATTCACTCAGAATCCACCGATCGAGTTCGCATCGCTCCGAAATCGGCCTGTAGGAGGAAGACGCTGATAGCTGTTTCGAATCGAGTTGATCAACAACGTCCGACAAGTTTTCCGAGGGATCAAATCCATCGATGTTGCTGTAGATAATAAAGAAACTATAAACATTCCAGAGTCGCAACAAAAACTCCGGAATGCTTTCCTTGATTGCCTGTTCGCTATAGCGAATGGATGTCCAAGGGGGCTGGTTGGCGAAGAAGTACCAACGGAGTGCATCCGCACCATAATGATCAAAAATAGTGTCCGGTTCTCGGTAGTTTCGTTTGCTTTTGGACATTTTTGCGCCGTCCTCGCCCAACATCAAGCCGAGAACAATGCAATTGTGGAAGGGATGTGGAAGTGGATGCGGCTCCCCGTTTTTTTCTTCGGCATCGTCAAAAAGCAACGTGCTGATTGCCAGTAAACTGTAGAACCAGCCGCGGGTTTGATCGATTGCCTCGCTGATAAAATCAGCTGGAAACTGCTCCTTAAATTGTTCCTTTCCCTCTTGGGGATAGCCCCACTGCGCAAACGGCATGGCACCCGAGTCGAACCAGCAGTCAATCACTTCGCTCACCCGCCGCATCCGTCCGGCAGGATCAAAGGGCGAATCGTATTCAATAGCGTCGATGTAAGGCTTGTGGACCTTCAGGTCTTCCGGGAGTTGTGGGTTGGCCTGCTTGGCTTTTTCCCACACCTCAGTCCCACTCAGGCCAGGTTTTGTGAGCAATTCCTCGTAGCTGCCGATTCCTTCCATCTGTCCAGACTGATCGCATACCCAGATTGGCAGCGGGGTCCCCCAATACCGCTCACGGGAGAGTGCCCAGTCGACGTTCGACTCCAAAAAATTTCCAAAGCGACCATCTCGGATATGCTCCGGGAGCCAGCCGATCCGGCGATTGTTTTCGAGCATTTTGTCTTTGAATTGCGTCGTTCGTATGAACCAGCTTTTTCGGGGATACTGGATCAACGGATCCTCATCTGCCCGCCAGCAGAATGGATAGTCATGGACATAATTCTCACGGTGAAAGAGCAATCCCCGATCGCGAAGCGATCGAATGATGTCCCGATCGGCATCTTTGACCCATTGTCCTTCGTAATCGGCAGCTTGGCTGTTAAAGGTCCCGTCGGGATTCACGGCATTGATCAATGGAGGTCCATCCTCGCCGGAAAATCGGGATTGTTCTGACACAAGGACCTCATAGTCCACTTCCCCAAATGCGGGTGCCTGATGAACGATGCCAGTACCGCTATCGGTAGTAACGAAATCAGCTGCGACAGTCCGCCACGCAACCGCTTGGCGACCGCCCTCACATAGATCGGCCTCGCGATTTCCGTCGTGTTTATAGAAATAGTCAAAGGGTGGTACATAGCGCCGCCCGATGAGTTCGGAGCCTCGACATGTTGAAAGAACTTCGAATTTGCATTTACCTTTGGTTGCGATTGCCTCGACGAGAGCAGCGGCCAGAATGAGCGTTGAGCCGGTTTCGTCATCGCGGACAAAAGCATATTCCAGATCGGGATGTACTGCCGCAAATTGATTGCTGGGCAAAGTCCATGGGGTTGTTGTCCAAACCAGAAGAGACGTGTCGGGCTCATCAACGAGCGGGAAGCGGACATACACACTTGGATCTGAAACTTCGCGATAACCCTGGCCGACTTCACCGCTAGAAAGAGCGGTTCCACCTTGCGGCCACCACCAGACGATTTTGTGTCCCCGGTAGAGAAGACCACGATCAAAAAGTGTTTTTAGCGCCCACCAGACACTTTCCACATAACGTTGGTGGTAGGTGACATAGGCATCATCGGTATGGATCCAGAACCCGAGTCGCTCGGTAAGACGCTGCCACTCCTGCATATAGCGCCAGACGCTTTCCTGACACCTGTGAATAAAAGGCTCGATACCATAACGTTCGATTTCTTCCTTAGAGTGGATCCCGAGTTCCTTGCAAACTTCCACCTCCACCGGAAGGCCGTGGGTATCCCACCCGGCTTTTCGTTCACAGAATTCGCCGCGCATTGTGCGATAGCGAGGAAAGAGATCTTTGATAGCTCGGGTCAGGCAGTGACCGGGATGCGGCATCCCGTTCGCCGTGGGAGGGCCTTCAAAAAAGACAAATCGTTTGGCTCCCTCGCGTTCCTCAAGCGATTTCTCGTAGATCCTATTCTCTTTCCAGAAATGCCCGATATGATTTTCCAGCGTTGGGAAATCGACCGGTCCTTCAACAGGCTCAAACATGGTTCTCCAAGCCGACAACCGGATGGTTGCCGTGGTGGCGGCTGATCGAATGCAACTGCCGGATTATGGCCTCTTCCCGAGGGACTGGGGGTGTGGGTAATCAACTCCGCGAAACATCTAGTAGGGCATCATCTTTCGAATGACTGCCTTTAACATTATCGGAGTGGCTCTTTAGCTATCAAACTATTTATTGGGATCTTCCTTAGGTTTGTTGGTTTCGAAGGGATCTATCGTATCGTCAAAGTCTCCGTAGCCATCATCCTCCTCGTCCTCAAAGTCATCATCGAAGTCGTCGTCGAAATCTTCTTCATCGAAGTCATCGTCTTTTTCCTCTTCTTCGATATCGAGGTCACACCAAGTCCCATTTTGTGCTTGAACACATGGTGGAGTCTGGTTTTTCTCTAATTGACTTTTTGTTGGACTGGGCGATGACATAAGTATGGTAGTTTGCATCTTGAAATTCCTCTCCAATTTCAACACAGCATAGATAATAGGTTGTTTCCAGCATCCCTAAAATGACCAGCGGATATTCCCTCGCAAGAGCCCCTAGGCTGGAGAGCATAACCAAGCCGGGCGGGCTTGCTGGGTCTGTTTAGGCACAATCAATTGCGCCTAAAGGAATAGTTTGAATACCGCTGGCTGTTTGTCAAGCAATCCCCGCACCGACAGGATCAATCTCAGGCTCGTTCTGGCCGGACCCCTGCCAATATTGGGGGTAAGAAGGCGAGTTTGAGACATTTGGCATCCCGTGCCCGACCCGCGATAGAGATCCGGCAATCACGGGCCCGGCAATGGCCGCTAGATCCCAAACCGATACCAGAGAGGCCTCCTTTTTGGGGAGAATGCGGCAACTGCCGGAGGGGGAAACTATTTCGTGCATTTTTGCAGATTTGGGGACTGCGAGCCGCTTGTCTGCCCGTTGTCGCTCCTACACCGAAGCAAACAGACTCAAATTGCCAGTTTATTGTAGCAGGTGGGACTTTGGTTGCGGGCAGACTCCGGCAAATGTCTCAAGACATCTCCGGATTGTCCCTGGGCTGAATATCGGCCGTTTCCGTTTTCCGCTTTGTTGGCGAGAGCGGCTCATCCGCCGGGTGGATTTGAAATGTTTCGTTCCGCACGCTCTCGGTCGCATTTTGTCCGTCGCCTGCGGGTGGATTACATTTTCTATCCTGGATCTTCGTGATGATTTTCGGGATTTCCTGACTATCCGGTTCGATTGCACGCCACTGTTCCAAAATCTCCTGGGCAGTATCG
>JABABY010000169.1 GCA_014237955.1 Planctomycetota bacterium | reverse complement strand
GACGCAAGAGTCAGATTCAAGAATACCTTGAGTCCCATCGTGGGGCCGGAGTGCAGCATATCGCCCTGACTACGGATGATATTTTGCATACCGTTGCCCTACTCCAGTCTTCGGGAGTCGAATTTTTACGTGTTCCGTCGAGTTATTATGAGTCGATCTGGGATCGCGTAGGAACGATTGAACAGGACTCAAGGGCGATTGAGGATCTCAATATTCTTGTGGATCGCGATGGAGATGGGTATTTGCTACAGCTCTTTACCCGGCCTGTTGAGGATCGCCCAACGTTATTTTATGAAATTATCCAGCGGTGCGGTTCTGAGTCTTTTGGAAAAGGCAATTTTCAATCCTTATTTGAAGCCATGGAGCGCGAGCAGGCTGCCCGCGGAAATCTCTAAAAAACGCCAGCTATGCCTTATTACCAACAACGCGGCAATATTCCTCCTAAGAGGCACACGATCTATCGGCAATCCGATGGATCGCTTTATACGGAACACCTGATGGGTTCACTGGGGTTCGATGGGCCTGCGTCTCTTCTTTATCACCACCACATGCCGACCGCGATCCTTAAAACGAAGCTTCTGCGGGAACATGATATTAAAAAGGAATCCGATCCGACTTTGCGGATGCGACATTTTCGGACCGCTGAAGTCCCATTTTCCAGGAGTGCGACACTCGATCGAACCCACCTTCTTTTCAATCGGGATGTAACGATTTCGATGGTGGAGCCAAGCGTTACGGATGACTTTTTTTTTCGCAACGGAATGGCCGATCAAATCCATTATGTGAGTCACGGAGAGGGGGTTCTGGAATCAGAATTTGGCGAGATACCTTATCGCGAGGGTGATTATGTGGTCGTACCCCGTGGCATTCTTCACCGATTCCGATTGGGAGAAGGAAACACGCGGATGCTGGTGATCGAAACGCCTAGCCATATCCGTTTTCCGACACGCTACCTGACGAAGGAGGGGCAATTGATGGAACATGCCCCCTTCTGTGAACGGGATATTCGCCCGCCTGGAGATCCTGCCTGTCGAGATGAAACGGGGGAATTTCGGGTTATTGTCAAACAAAACAATGTTCTGAGCGAGATCGTCCTCAATCACCACCCACTGGACGTCGTGGGATGGGATGGTTGCTATTACCCCTGGGCCCTTTCAATCCACGATTTCGAACCGATTGTCGGCAGGCTCCATCAACCACCACCGGTGCATCAGACATTTCAGGCAGATCAATTTGTAGTTTGTTCCTTCACGCCAAGAATCAGTGATTTTCATCCCGAGGCGGTTCCTGCACCCTATAATCACTCGAATGTAATGAGCGACGAGGTCATCTACTATACCAATGACAAATTTGTAAGTCGGAGCGGCATCGAGGCAGGGTCATTAACATTACACCCTGCGGGAATTCCCCACGGACCCCAACCGGGGCGGGCGGAAGCGTCGATTGGCGCCCCACACATTGAGGAATTGGCTGTGATGGTTGATACCTTTTATCCTCTGCAGGTCGCCGAGACCGCATTGGCTTATGAAGATGAATTTTACGGGCGTAGTTGGCTGGAAACATGACGGTTGCACTCCGAGCGCTCCTTCAAGAGGTCATCGACTACGCGGGGCTCTTTCCACCCGCGCGTTTATCGCTCCCTGAGGCAATCGGCAATTTTTCGAAATACCACTGCGGGGAACATGCCTGGATGCTACGGCATTTCATCTTGCCGGCAGAGCGCCTGCTCGAGCTTGGCGATTTCAAAGAACCGCTGGCAACGGGACAGCCCTGGACTTTTTCTGTCCTTGCCGGTCGAGGTCAGGAAATGTCGCAGTGGACCGCCACACTTCATGAAGATCTCCGGTTTGTTGCAACCTTTACAGAACATCCTATTGCCAGATCGAGCGTGGCTGCGTTAGAAATTGCCCTGCCGGAGGATTGTCCTGGCGATGGAGCAGCCCTTGAGCATCTTATCGGCCAGCTCCTCGATGAGTTGGCCGTCGCTGGATTTGGAAACACCCGTCTGTTCATTGAGGCTGGCCGTAAGAGCGCCCGCTCGACACTGGTAGAGATTCTTGGCCGATTTGGCGCAGCAAACCGCATGATCGGATACAAACTGCGAACCGGGGGTATTTCGGGGGAAGCTTTTCCTTCACAGGTAGAGTTGGCTGAGACAATCAGTCTCTGCGAATCGCTACAAATACCCTGGAAGGCTACCGCGGGACTACATCATGCCCTGCCGCACGATTGTAAGGAACTTGGTGTGACCATGCAGGGCTTTCTCAACCTGCTCACTAGTGTCGTATTGCTGCATAGTGGCCAGATACAATCAGAAATCATTGGAAATCTATTGGTGGATCGTGAAGCGAGTCACTTTTCGATCAGCGAGACGCATCTTCACTGGCTAGAGATGCGTGCCAATCTTTCGCAAATCGAAGCAGGTCGAGGGCGATTTTTATCCTTCGGGAGTTGCAGTTTCACCGAACCGCTGGCAGACTTAGCGGCGTTGGGATGGATGGAGGAACTATCCCGATGAGAAGTAGCGGGTCCAAATCGTACAATCCACACCCTCTCGAACCGGCAATAGAGATTGAATGAATCAGCAACAAGCCCAGCCTCTTGAAAGTTTCATCAAGGTCGCCCCGGAAAGCCATTTTCCGATCCAGAACCTGCCCTATGGCGTCTTTCGGCCCCCGCACGATCCTGCACCCCGAATCGGTGTTGCAATCGGAGACCATATTCTGGATCTAGCCGAATTGGAGCGGCAGGGACTTCTCGCAGACTTTGGCGCAAAACATCGGGTGTTTGACCGCGATTCACTCAATGCTTTTTTAGAGTTATCTCGCACGTCCTGGACACAAGTCCGTTCGCGATTGACAGATCTACTGCGCGCTGACTCTACAGAACTTCGCGACAACAATCCACTGCGCCAACAAGTTCTTCTGCCGATGGATCAGTGCGAGATGCTGTTGCCGGTCGCCGTGCCCGACTATACCGATTTTTATTCGTCTCGAGACCATGCCACAAACGTTGGAACCATGCTCCGTGGAGCAGACAACGCACTGCAGGAAAACTGGCTACATCTGCCGGTTGCCTACCATGGTCGCGCTAGTTCGCTCGTTGTCAGTGGCACCGATATCCAGCGACCAAACGGCCAACTTGGCGCCGGTCAGTTTGGACCGAGTCGAGCCATGGATTTTGAACTTGAGATGGGCTTTTTTGTCGGCACCGAATCGATACTCGGCCAACCGATTCCGATCGAACGTACCGCTGAGCATATTTTTGGGATGGTGCTGGTGAACGACTGGAGCGCCCGTGACATCCAAAAATGGGAGTATGTGCCGCTCGGGCCCTTCCTGGCGAAAAGTTTTGCCACTTCGATCTCGCCCTGGGTGGTTACGACCGATGCTCTGGAAGAATTTCGCCGTCCTCTGCCAGCGCAGGATCCTGAGGTGCTGCCCTATCTTCGGTGGGATGCAGACCATAGCTACGACATCGAACTGGGTGTCTACTTGACACCGGAATCTACCAACGCAGCAGTGGAAATGACCCGGTCAAACTTCCAACACCTTTATTGGAGCATCCACCAGCAACTCGCCCACCATACGGTGGCTGGTTGTAATGTGCGACCGGGGGATCTTTTGGCCTCAGGCACCATTAGTGGCCCGGAAAAGGAATCGCGTGGCTCGATGCTCGAGCTTTCCTGGCGGGGTGCGGAGCCACTGGAGTTGCCCGGTGGCGATCAGCGGATTTTTCTTGCTGATGGCGACCGCGTTACGATGACCGCATGGTGTGAGGGGGATGGCTACCGGGTCGGTTTTGGTGAAGTTACCGGCAAGCTCCTGCCCGCCCGAACGACATCATGAGCGAGGTGCTCTGGAAACCCGATGCGGCTTGCCTTGAGGCGAGCCATATGTCGGCGTTCATGCGGTTTATCGAACAGCGAGAATCCGTCCCCATTCCCGATTACCGGACTCTTTGGCAATGGTCCGTCGACGAACGTGAAAAGTTCTGGGTCGCCGTTTGGGAATTTTGTGGTGTGCGAGCGAGCCAACGGTGGGAATCGGTACTCACTGGCGGAAACCGGATGCCTGGTTCTAGCTGGTTTTGTGGTGCACGTCTCAACTATGCCGAAAATCTCTTACAGGGAGAGGACGCGCTCGTGGCGATCCTCTCTCACAATGAGACGGGAAGAACGGAGCAAATCACTTTTGGGGAACTTCGGGCCGAAGTGGCTAGGATCGCGAGTTGGCTCTGTGAGATTGGCGTGCAGAAGGGCGACCGCGTGGCGGCACTGATGCCAAATCTTCCTGAGACGGTCATTGCGATGCTCGCTGCGGCATCGATCGGAGCCACCTTTTCATCCTGCTCCCCCGATTTCGGAACCAGTGCGGTGCTGGAACGTTTTGGACAGATTGAGCCCGTGGTACTTGTTGCGGTCGACAGCTACACCTACGGTGGTAAACAATTTGACCTGATGTCAAAGGTCCATTCGGTTAAAGACAACATTCGGTCTTTAAAGCATCTTCTGGTGGTGCCGATACGTGGAGGCGATGACTTCTC
>JABABY010000168.1 GCA_014237955.1 Planctomycetota bacterium | reverse complement strand
CGCGCGCCGCCGCACGGGATTTTCGCCAGCCAGTCGATCGGCTGGTTGCACCACGCGACGACGACGGTGGTGGTGGTGGTAGATTCTGCTCCTGCTGCTGCTGCTGCCGCTGCGCCCGACGGCGGCGGCGGCGGCGATCGTCTACCAAAATTGCATCCAGAACTTCCCCTTCTCCAGAGGCAACGGGCAAGCCTTCTGCGTGTTGGTGATTGTCTCGATGCGATGCTTCGTACTCGTTCATTGGCTCAAAGATACCAAAACGAGCTTACCAGTACATCTGCAGTCCATCGCTCGAAGCAGGCCGCTCAACTGGCTTTAGGGATGTGTCCGCCTTCTGGATCTGCGGCGAGGGCGAGTCGTTTGTATTGGCCCGCAACCCAGTTGGGGATATCGATCTTGTAGTAGCGAGAAAATCGGCTCTCGCTCGGGCCACCGGGAAGATTTGTCCACGCTTCATCGCTGCCAAGATCGGTGACAAAATGGTAGCTCGGGGCAAAGGTAGATTCCCGCTTTGCGGAGCGAAACAGGTGCCCCTGAAATGGCGTTGCATGATTTCCGGGCATCGCCATCTCAGCAGAACGATATCCAAGAAGACGCCCCGCGCGATGGCCATCGAAAAAACGATTTGTGAACCGGAAGGCGTTAACTTGGGACCACGATTTTTCGTCTTTCGGTTTTATTCGTTCGCTCGCGCGGCGGATCAACTCCCCCTTATCCCGATGTTTCCACCAGTGAGAAGTCTCTTTTTGCAGAAGTTTGTCAATCGC
The DNA here is from genome assembly GCA_014237955.1 of Planctomycetota bacterium. Classification (GTDB taxonomy): domain Bacteria; phylum Planctomycetota; class Planctomycetia; order Pirellulales; family UBA7805; genus UBA7805. Next base: position 3,792 of record JABABY010000168.1, on the reverse strand, counting down.
GGTAAGAAGCATGGTCGAATAGCCGATCCGGCTACCTAAGTAAAACATGCGTCGCCAGCCAATTCCGCCGTGCTCGGCACTGTCTTGTCCGAAAATTTCCAACAGAATATTCCGGTAGAGTCTCTGGAACAGGGATGCTTCGTGACTTTCTGGTGTGTAAGTACAGGGCCACTCCTGTAGCCTTTTCTTAAACTCCCCTTCCGGAAGATTTGGTAAAATAATTGCCAACAGGTCGCGAGCCTGCAAACTCACAACATCGTATTGCAGGGCCTGCATGTCCTCGATCGTTGCCAAGGGTAATTCAGAGAGTCGTTCGTTGACGCGGCGATACCGATATTCGGGAAGCTGCATGGTGACGTAGAGAGGTCCTCCCGGTGAGTTAATGTTCTCATTCGCGGAGGCGACAAAGCCTTCTTCCGGATCGTATTGTCTCGGTAGCGCCTCAGCATCATGCCATCCCTGCCAGTGATTTTCGGTATCGGCGGCCGAAGCCGGTGCCAAACCACTTTGCCCGGCTCGGCGCATTGGTATCCAGCCACTCGCCTGTTTGCCAATATGACCATCTCGGTCGGCAAAGATCCAATTGAGTGTGGGCTGGGGATTATCGCGAACGGTTTCCATTGCCTGTTTTGTACTTTGGCAGCCGAGTAGCTTAAGCCATGTACTAATCGCTTGCCCCGCCCCGGCGGCCGTGCCTGCCCAGGCGACGGACAGATATTGTCCCTCTCCTGCTGATTCCGGGTCACATTCCAGTGTGCCAACATCATTGTAATAAATGGGCATAGAGGTCGTTGTGCCCCCTTTGCGCTCGATCTGTTCGTCGCGGCATAAAAAATCGTGCCAGTCCTCACCGCGGCGATACTGCCAACCAGTCAGGCCACCACGACGACAATCCTCGACAAAGAAATCACTCGTGTCCGCTTTCAGGTAGGTAACCGCCCATGCAAGGCGGTTTGTGCGGGCAACGCCAAAGAGGGGACAGCCCGGTAGCGTTGCGCCCATCACATACTGATCCCCCCATTGCAAGACCGCTTCATACCAAATCGCCGGCAAGCGGTTAATTTCCAAGTGGGGGTCCCCAGCCAACAGGGCGTGGCCGGTGGCACTCCTGGCCGGGCTGATGGCCCAGGCATTGCTTCCGGCCAATCGTGGAAGATCTGCAATCAATTCTAGGGATTCATCAGAAAGTCGGTGGGCCATTTTTACTTTGCGCAACAATTCAAAATCAACTTGATCCAGCTGTGGGTCAAACAGCTCGCGCAAGCGCCGCTCATCAATGCCGTGTTGGATGAGTTCAATGAGCAGTCGTTCATTTTGTTGTTGGCCGATCGCCAAACCACCAAAACTCAAGAGATTGCCGATTAATAAAACCGCCTCCTGGGTCCACGGCTGTGGCTTAAAACCGGTGGCCCACATTGGGAGACTCCGTCCCGACTCGGTCATTCCATCGTTGAGACCCTCACAATAGGCTGTCAGTTGGCCAAAAATGGCGTCATCGATTTTTCCCGTTTCATCTTGAAGTCCGAGGTAGAGTCCAGCGCGACGGAAAAACTGGTCCATCTCGAGTAATTCGGTATTGTCTGCGATTCGCTCTGTTGCCCTGCCTTGAGCAACGGCGCGCGAAAACAGCATTTGGGTAGGGCGATCGATTGCGTGAAGGTAGCCGAGGCCGTAGAGACAGGCTAATTGTGTGTCGCCTTCAATGTGGGGGACGCCATTTTTGTCACGCACAGCCCGAAATTTTCTGCGGGCATTTTTTGTGCGGAGTTTCTTCATGGGGCATACAGTGTTGTACAGATGCCTTCGGAGATCGACCAGTCGGGAAACAGCGCTTTATTGGACGCGGCCGCCCGTTACTGGGAAGCGGGTGTTCCGTTCTGAACTCGAAAGGACTCGACCTTTTGCAGAACCTGTTCCATTGCTATTTCGGGACTGTTTCCATTGGCCTCGAAACTTCGTGTGACGCGAGCATTCCCCGCCATGGCAATCCGACAATGGTACCGGTATAGACTATTGTCGTGATTCCACATTTCAAGAAGGCTATAAACTGCGCCGAGATTACGAAGGCGCTGTTCGATAACCGAACACGACTTCAACGTTTGCCGCGTTTGGAGAGTAGACCCCTGGGGTTCTAGGTAGGCCACCTGCTGTTCCGGAAACGTGGGTGCCGCCGATTGGGGCATTGGCTGGGGAGGTGAAACGGTCACCGGTGGTCTCGGGAGAACCGTATGATTGTCGGCTACCTGTGGGATGCCCTGGGATGGATTTTGATTTAGTTGCTCGGAGGCCTTTTTGCTCCAGACAATAATGTGTTGCAGCGCTTGCTGGGGTAATGTTGTGTACTGAACCATCGCCCAACCGCCTGCGCCGAGTAGAGCGCCCATAACAATCGCGCGACAAAACGTATCGACTGGTGACGTTTTCATGGGGCGGATCATACCTAGGGTAATTCGCCCGGGACAACGGCAATAATTCATGTCTGTTGAATGAAAAACAGGGGAATTTGAAAAATTGAATACCTGGTGGCAGCACACACTATTTTAAAGTGAATGTCGCGTATAATTCATACATGCTGGAAACTGCCATTTATCTCGATAATAATGCCACCACACCAATTGCTTCAGAGGTTCTTGAGGCGATGGCTCAGTGCGCGCGTTGCCAGCACGGAAATCCAGCCAGCCAGCACCAACCGGGCCGCGAGGCTCGTACCATTCTCGAGGCCGCTCGTGATCAGGTCGCGCGGTTGCTAGGGGCCACTGTCGACTCGAGAGAACCGGACCGATTGATCTTCACGAGTGGTGCAACCGAGGCCAATAATCTGGCACTTTGTGGACTGGCCGGACCCCCTCCGGGGCGAGTCATTCTCTCCGCGATTGAGCATCCCAGTATCTGGCGGGTTGGTGAATTCCTCGCCCAACAGGGTTTCGATGTGCAGACACTACCTGTGGATTGTCACGGTCTTGTGTGTCTCGAACAATTCGAGAGTTTGTTGAATGAACAAACCCGCTTGGTAAGCATTATGTATGCAAACCATGAAACGGGGGTCCTGCAGCCTATCACAGAGATCGCGGCTCTTTGTAAGCGATTTAATGTCCCTCTACACACCGATGCCGTACAGGTGGCCGGGAAGATGGCGATAGATTTTACTTCCATGGGGGTCGATGCGCTAACGCTATCGAGCCATAAATTTCATGGCCCGGCTGGAATTGGTGGATTGCTGCTCCGGAGTGGCACACCGCTACAGCCAATGCTGCGAGGGGGCCACCAGCAGGGTGCCCTGAGACCAGGAACGGAAAGCATTGAGTTGGCTGTTGGGATGCATGCGGCATTGGATTTTTCAATTCAAAAAAATCTATCTGGCACCAATCCTCTTATGGTAATGCGAGACGGCCTGGAGGAAAAACTTTGCGCATTATTGCCCGATGTCGTCATCCACTGCCGTGGTGTGGGTCGGGCGCCTCACACTTCACAAATTTCCTTTCTTGGTGCTGACCGGCAGGCAGTCGTCATGGCACTGGACCAGGCTGGTATCGCCGTTGCAACGGGCACCGCATGTGAGAGTGGTGCTAGCGAACCGTCTCGAACGCTGTTGGCAATGGGCTGTGGACCAGCCTATCTCGACACAGCCGTTCGCCTGAGTGTGGGTTCCCTAAATACGGCCCAAGAATTGGGTGTGGCGGCCCGGCGGATTGCGGCCAAAATCACCCATCTCAGAGAGGTGAATAATCGCCGCCAGCCCATAGAGGCCGCTCGTCGAGGGGCCTGAAAAAGGCTATAATACGGCCTTGTCTT
>JABABY010000167.1 GCA_014237955.1 Planctomycetota bacterium | reverse complement strand
CAAAGGCTCTTTAGCCGACAGATGCTCCAGCAAGGAATGCTGAAGCCTGTCGCCACAATTCTAGTTTGGATGACAGCTCCGAAATCTTCTTAATGGGCCATACACTCTCATATCCACAGCGACGTGATGACTTCTAAGCGAATCCTCCAAATCATCCCTTCGCTTGACCGAGCGGGTGCCGAAAAACAACTGGCTCTACTTGTCCAAGGTTTACCGCGGAATGAATTCGATGTTCACGTATGCGCACTCACATGTGGTGGTCCGCTTTGTTCGGAACTTGAGCAAGCCAATATCCCGGTTCATATTCTTGGAAAACGATGGCAAATCGATCCAATCACTGCATGGAAATTACACCGCCTTCTATATCATCTTCGTCCAGACCTTGTTCATACCTGGATGTTTACCGCCAACAGTTATGGTCGCGCTCTAGCAGTTTTTTCGGGCGCAGAAAACATCGTTGCGAGTGAACAATGCGCTGGCTACTGGACGGGCAAATATGCATTAGCGTTGGATCGCTATTTGGCCCGCTGGACTGACAAAATCATTGTCAACAGCCAGGGCGTTTATGATTTTTATGCGACCCGAGGAATTGATACTGCAAAACTAGAATTGATTGCTAACGGGCTCCCAGAATACGCGCCGAGTCGCCTCACGCGGCGGGAACTTCTGTCCGATCTTTCACTGCCCCCGGATTCCAAATTGGTGGCCGCCATCGGACGGCTCTGCCCCAGGAAAAGAATCCGTGATGCAATCTGGGCCGCCGAGTTGCTCAAGGCCATCCGAGATGATGTCCACATCTTGATTATTGGCGATGGACCGCAGAGATACCAGCTGGAACGATTTTGCAATAATATCGAAATCCTAGATCGTGTCCATTTTCTAGGACCGCGAAACGACGTTGATCAAATCTTAGCACATCTAGATGTACTATGGCTTGCGAGCAGTCATGAAGGAGTTCCCGATATCATCATGGAATCGATGGCAGCGGGTGTACCCGTTGTCGCCACCGACATCCCAGGCAACCGAGAGCTGGTAAAACACAACACGACCGGTTATCTCTTTCCAGTAGGTGACCGAGCTGCATTGGCATCTTGGACGAACCACTTACTGGACAACCCCGAACAATCGCAAGACATGGGTAAGGCCGGGAGCGCCGCTTTGAAAAATAAATACCCGGTAGAGACCCTGGTGCAGCGGTATGCAACCGTCTATCGCCAACTACTGCAATAATTGCACTGCCAAAAAACATATGACACAACGGGAACAATCTGTGGTCCTTAGAATGCTGTGTCGTTACTGCTCTGTGCCACACATTCTCGATGGGCCATTACACTCTGGGATAATGCAAGCCGAAACGGCGACTCCGTGACGAACAATATAACCGTTACAGTCACCGTTATTCATCCCTATTACCCTTTGCCCTTAATGATGCCCAAATGATGGCCTTCGCCATGCATGCATATCCAACACAGTAACAATGGACGACTATCGACGGGAGAGAAACGGACGAACGGGCTACAAATTCAGCCACCATCGGTTATAAAATAATGGTATCGTCGAAATATTCTCAACGGGCGTATCAAACTTGATTTGGTTGCTGCAGCAATAAAAGGAATCGGCATGAACAAGGCTCTTGCTGTCATTCTTGCAGGGGGTAAAGGCTCACGTCTTGATCCACTCACTCGTGATCGGGCCAAACCTGCCGTACCCTTCGGAGGCAGCTACAGGATTATTGATTTTTCGCTGTCCAATACCATCAATAGTGGTATACGCAATATCCTGGTATTGACCCAATACAAGGCATTTAGTCTTGATCGCCATATCAGTCAGGGATGGCGAAACTTATTTGTCAACCCACTCGGTGAAGCGATCCACGTTGTTCCCCCGCAGCAACGCATCGATGAGCAATGGTATCGAGGTACCGCAGACGCTGTTTACCAAAATATTTATGCGATCGAAAAATTTCGACCCGATTACATCGTGATCTTGGCAGGTGACCATATTTACAAGATGAATTATCGGGAAATGGTCGCCTATCATAAGCAGAATAATGCGGATCTTACGATTGGCGCTCTGCAGGTGAATCTGAAGCAAGCAAAACATTTTGGCATCATGGAAACCGACGCCAATAGCCAAATCACCGGATTCAGCGAAAAACCTGATCAACCCCAACCGATTCCCGGCGACGCGGATCATGCACTGGCATCGATGGGAATTTATGTATTTGATGCCCGCTTCTTATTTGAGCAACTCTGCCAGGATGCTACCAAGAACGAAAGCGCTCACGATTTTGGACGAGATATTATTCCCTCCATTATCCATTCACATCGCGTATTCGCTTTTCCATTTCGCGACGAAAATAAAAAAGTTGGGGCCTACTGGCGCGATGTGGGAACACTTGATGCCTATTATGAAGCAAATATGGATTTGATTGCGGTAGATCCCTTGTTGAATATGTACGATAACGACTGGCCAATTCGTACGTATCACCCTAACTTACCACCTCCTAAGTTTGTCTTTTCTGAAACTGGAGAAGAAGGTCGTTGCGGTCAAGCACTCGACAGCATTGTCTGCCCGGGCACCATCCTTTCAGGCGGTCGTGCGCAGCAATCGATCTTGGGCGCGAACACCAGAATAAACAGCTTTGCAGAAGTTCACGACTCGATCCTTTTCGATGGGGTCGATATCGGGCGACATTCCAAAATCCGTCGGGCAATCATTGATAAAGGTGTCAGAATTCCTCCTGAGACCGTGATCGGCTACGACGAACACCATGATCGCAGTCGAGGATTTACAGTCACGGAAAGTGGAATCACCGTCATTGCTAAGGGCGAGGGTATTGAACACTTTGCAGATACCGCGCTTGCCGATTATTAGTGGCAGCAGATTTGAGCATTGCGGCATTGCAGAGGCCCGAAAGGGCTCACTCCAGCAACTTCTCACAAGCAAAAAAAAGCCCCCGGAATTGGCGTTCGGGTCCCAGGGGGGCTAAGGACTCATTTTCACCAATATCCGGGAGCGATTGGACGCTTCACGCCGAGTCGTTAATACCGATTGGTATGCAATCGACCAAGCGATTCATTTATTTCATTGGAATCGGATCTCACGTTTTAACTGGAACAACCTCGTTTGCCAGCGGATGCGTCCGACACCGCCGTGCGTCAAACGCGGCGGGAGAATATGGCAATCGCTGAGCAGCGTCAAGGCTGATTTATTGACAGAGCCAAAAAAACTCCAACAGACGCTAACGCTCAAAAAGATTGGCTTTTTCAGCTAGATGGCGATTGTAGCAACGCTAGCTTGCGGCAAATAATTCCGCATATTCGGGAATCCACAGATCCACAAATTCTTTGAAGTCGACCATCGCAACTTCAGTCAGCAGCCGGTAATGACCACGACTATAGACTTCTTTGTTGCGGACCGTTCCCTTGGCCGCCAGATCTAAAACGTTGTGCGACCCAAAAGGTCGCACAACGACTTCCAGGCGACTGAAAAAGTTTGTGCGTGTTCCATCACTATCCAAACCAACGTCATCGCGGCTACAACTTGAACCCCAACCTTGATCTCCTACAATGCTCTGGCATTTAAAACCGGGGAGGTACTGCGGCAAACGAGATATACATTGATCAATGTATTCGGATAATTCGAGGCGATATTCGTTGTGTACTCGCCGCAGTTCTTCTTCGCTCAAGGCTTTTTGAATCGCCTCTTGATTTTTATTTTGGCGCACCTGGTGGCCACGCTCAACTGCCCTTTCTAATCGTTTTTCAAAATCGTTCATGCAGCTTATTTATCCGGAAAAGAAACCGCATCGCCCCCCTCGGCGGGTCGTTTGCCCATGTGTTCATCCAGTAGCAGGAGGGCCGTCTTATCATCTCCCGCCAATTCCAACCGGCCCAGGATATCACAAATTGTTTTTTCCTCCTCAACCTGTTCGTCGAGAAACCATTGGAGGTGAGCTTGGGTTGCATAGTCTTTCAAATCCCGTGCTAAAGCGTAAAGCTCGTTAATCGAAGTTGTATTGCTCTTTTCCTGCTCCAGCGATAGCGCAAACACCTCATGAATATTCTCATAATCTACTCGCGGCTTGGGAATGGCTTCCAAAGTAACATAAGCGTCCCGATACGACATATAACGCAGCAATCGCCACGCATGGCTTTGTTCCTCGTTGCTCTGCTGGACCATCCATGAAGCAAATCCGCTTAAATGCTTACTCTCCATATAGATGCCCATCGCTAAATAGGAGTAAGAGGCAGCAAATTCTAAGTTGATTTGCGAGCTGACAGCTTTTTCAATTTTAGGATCCATCATGAGCGCATTTTTCCTTTGTTACATCATCATAGCCAAAATGGCCGTCTCAATATCTTCAGGGGCGTAGTCTAGCATACTACGTCTGCTGCTGGCCAGTCATGGCGAGGCCTTTCTCATACTCGGCCACCACTCATGGGCCGATCAGTACGATCGTCCTATCACGTACTAGAGACTGGGGGAATGATCCCATTTTCGGCCCCAGGTCATTCCATTGTTGTGGCTTGCGACTTATCACCACATTTCTGGTATTGAAATCGCCGGGCCTC
>JABABY010000166.1 GCA_014237955.1 Planctomycetota bacterium | reverse complement strand
AAGTAGCTTGCCGGAGGGCGTTTCTTTTCTCGGGCGATCCAATAACTTTTTTGCGAACGGTCAAACTTCCGTTGCATCGGATCGTAGCCAAAGAGCCTCATCAATATCCCAATTGGAGTCAAGAGAAAATAATAGATCATTGCCAGCAAAAGGTGGGAAATGATCCAACCGATCGGCATCACGGCATAAATCCAGCCGGTATACGCAGGACGGCGAATGCGGGGAATAAGATAATAGAGCACCGTGAACGCACCAGCGATTGCCCATAGCCAGTAGGCGACTTGGTGGAGGGCAAATTTTTGAATGAGGATCCAGCCGATAATTCCCACAAACATTGCGAAAAGCGGACCAAACCAGAGTAACTCTTTGCGGCTGAAATCTTTTTTGACTTCGATCATGCCCATCGGTTTTTTCTCCTGATAACGTTCGCGTCAATCGAGGGCAAATTGTGCAAGATATTCATCTCGGCCGTGGTCCTGCAATTCGGGCGGCACATCAGGCTGCTCTTGTTTGATCAGCAGACACTGTTCTACGACGAGTACGTCCATATCGGTTGCCAAAAAACAGCGATAGGCATCCTCGACACTGCACACGACCGGCTCACCACGGACATTGAAACTCGTGTTGATCAGTACGGGGCAACCCGTCTGCTCTTCGAAACTTTTGAGCAGTTTATAATAAAGACCATGTCGCATACGATCCACCGTCTGTACACGCGCTGAGTTATCGACATGGGTAATCGCAGGTACCGTACTCCGAGCGACCTTGAGTTTGTCGATTCCCTCCCGCGAAGTATCCTCCTCGGAGAGCGGCGTCTTCTGGGAGGGATGGACCGGTGCCACAAGCAACATATAAGGGCTCTGCTCGCCGCTACGCATTGCAAAAAACTCATCAACCCGCTCCTGCAACACTGAGGGAGCAAATGGCCGAAAAGACTCACGAAACTTAATTTTCAAGTTCATGACCGATTGCATTTTTCGGCTGCGTGCATCTCCCAGGATACTGCGACCGCCGAGGGCGCGTGGTCCGAATTCCATGCGTCCCTGCATTAAACCAACCACATTTTCCCGGGCAAGAAGACCGCTGACCCGTTCGCAGAGCGCATCGGTATCTTCGTAGTGGTGATAGACCGCTTTTACTTGATCAAAAAAGCTCCGAACATCGGTATCCTCAAAGTGTGGCCCGAGAAAAGAGCCTTGCTGACTGTCTGTCTCCTCGGGAGTACGTTTCTCACCAAGCAGTTGATGCGAGATGAAGAGTGCTGTGCCTAGTGCACCACCGGCATCGCCAGCCGCCGGCTGGATCCAAATGTTTTCAAACGGGCCCTCACGTAAAATGCGGCCATTACCGACGCAATTGAGAGCCACTCCACCAGCCAGGCAGAGTTGATTCAGGCCCGTTTCACGATGAACGTGCCTTGCAATCCGCAACATGATCTCTTCGGTCACGGATTGGATCGAGGCAGCAATATCCATGTCGTCCTGGGTCAGTGGCGCTTCCGGCTTGCGGGCAGGCCGTCCGAAAAGACGCTCCATATTTCCGGACGTCATCGTCAGCCCCTGGCAGTAGTTGAAATAGGACATATCGAGGCGAAAGGAGCCATCCTCTTTCAAGTCGATCAGCTTTTCCAAAATCATCGCGGCATATCTGGGCACTCCGTAGGGTGCGAGGCCCATCAACTTGTATTCACCAGAATTAACGCGAAAGCCCGTAAAGAAAGTAAACGCCGAGTAGAGCAACCCCAATGAGTGCGGAAAATGAAGTTCGCTGAAAAGCTCCAACTCGTTTCCCCGTCCGATCCCATAACTGGCAGTCGCCCATTCGCCCACGCCATCGAGGGTCAGCACGGCAGCCTCCTCAAAAGGGGATGGGTAAAAAGCGCTGGCAGCGTGCGACTCGTGGTGCTCGGTGAAAACAAACCGGTTCTTGTATTGGCCGCCCAAACCCCGGCTCATTTCTCTGGGAAGATGCAACTTCTGGCGAAACCAAAGAGGCATGGCCATAAAAAAAGAACGGATTCCACGCGGCGCATACGCCAGATACGTTTCCAACAACCGTTCAAATTTCAGAAACGGTTTGTCATAAAAACCGACGTAGTCCAAATCCCGAGCCGAAATACCCGCCTCACTCAGACAGTAGGCAATCGCCTGATTGGGGAAACGAGCATCATGTTTCTTGCGGGTAAATCGCTCTTCCTGGGCCGCTGCTATTATTTCACCATCAACGATGAGTGCCGCAGCCGAATCGTGGTAGAAGGCAGAAATTCCAAGAATTTTTGTCATGGAGGACGATTCCGTTCAGGGCCGCATCAGAGAGAACCGGCAAAAGACTCATTCTATTGGAACGTTTATTTTCTATATAGTCGGCCTAAAAGCCCCCATTTGGCCACTCCCAAAACCAGTCTGCCTGCCGGTGCGTATTTGACTTATCTCTCTGCAGAGACAAAACAACGCATTTCACCAAACAAAACATGGGTTTGGCTCGGAAACTCTCATTTGTTGCGTTACCGAAAGAACGAGGTCTTTCCTCACCCAGTTCATTCGCTTGTCAGGGCATAAAAACAATGCGGCGTCCATCTTTACATGCCCGCTACGCATTTACGCTGGTCGAACTGCTCATCGTGATTGTCACCATCGTGATATTACTGGCACTTCTTCTACCAGCCGTCCAGTCCTCACGTGCGACCGGTCGCTCTTTCAAGTGCCTCAATAATCTCAAGCAAATCTGCCTCACGTACAAAAAGGCACAGACCAACATCGGCTCACAACTTCGGATTGATGGTGACAATTTTGAGAAGTTTCGAGATTATCTGGACCAATATCTTCAAGACGAACAAAGCATTTGGAATTGCCCTGAAAACGATCCAGAAGTAAGTCACAGCTACGGTTTCAATGAGCGCCTGCACCGTCTACACGTGAAAGACGCCGGTAAGATTGTCGGACTTGATTTCGCAACACCTACCATAAGAGTATTTCCAGATCATTCGACCAATGTTCTGGACGACTCCTCTCGAGAAGCAGATTGGGACTCTCAGATCCGGCCCCGACATTTCGGTCTGATGAATGTGAGCTTTTATGACGGACATGTAGAGCCCTTTGACAAAGAAGCAATCGACCCCTACCTATGCCAAACTCAATTAAACCATTGGTTGCCGACGATTGACGGTCCAACGTTACTACCCAATTGCTTCGACGCGGTTTCTCCGAGCAGCGAAAATCCGGACGAGAAGGCCTTTGCGGATAATGCTGAGTACGAGAACGGAGATGAAACTGCCAGTAGTGACACGAACGGATCTGATCTCGGACTCAGCAGTTCCGAACCGGGCCAGTTCGAAATTGATCCAGAATACAAAACCGATAGTGATGGAGATGGAATCACAGACGCCGAAGATACCTGTCCAGAGAACTACAACCCGGAACAAGTAGACGCCAACGGCAATGGTGAAGCATGCGATGATTTTGAGGAAGAACACTGTTTTGATGGAAATGGGTTTCCGGAACTTGAGGGGTGGTTTGTCCGCTGCACATACAAGGGTGAGGTCATCCGGGACATACCGATTGCAAATGCCGGTTATTGTGAACCGGGTGACCCATATCCGCGGATCATGCTCGTCGAGGAGACATCATGCCGATACAGTGTATTTTTAGAGGACTGGGACGACTGGGATTACGACTCACAAATCTCAATCGCACGCTGTCCCGATGGAACGATTACGCTCGACTACGGTTTTACTACCGATGCTTTGTTCGAACACACGCTTTTTAATAGTGATGGCTACCCTGAGATAGAGGCTGGCTCTTTGGGATCGCACGAGGTTGAGATTCCTGCTGGGGAACATGCCGAGTACTGCGATTGTCAACATGACAACAACGAGGTTATGAACCTTGCCCGATGCGAAGCGAAAGAAGTACCTACCGGGTGGGGCTACAATGTCGGTGGTGGCGAATACATCGCGTCGGGCACTCTTGACGAAATTGTCTTTCAGGATGAACGTGAAGCGAAAGCTTCTGGTGGCTTCAATGTGAATTCGAGTCAAGTTCATTCAGGAACCGACGACGATCCCCTCTGGCAGCAACTCCGAAAGTGTGCCTTTGGCGAATCAATGACTTTCAAAATCCCAGTCTCCGAAGCAGGGGCCGACTACCGCGTGATCCTTTATGCCACGACAGTACGGCACTCCAAACCCGATCAGGATATCACTTTAGAAGAGGGCGAAGATGGAGAGGTTATCATCCACAGCATGACACCGAGGAAGCGAAACATCGCGAAAGAAGAGGCGATCGTCCAGGTCGACGATGGAATATTGAATATCACGGTAGAGCCGACCAATCGCGATGGTGCCTGGTTGAGCGCGATTAAGGTTGAAGCCCTATAACCATTTTCTAAAAATCAACCATTTTCCAGGAGAAGTTTTGCTGTAGGCGACGATTGATTGACTATTGGGCCATGATCCGATAGCTTGAAGAGTGGTTGAGGCACCGGCTATCGCACAAAACAGGGGTGTTTTGGGACGGGGTTTTCCCTAGTCGTCCCTAAGGAACAGAAACATGTCCTCGCGCTCTCGTGGCGGCTTCACACTGGTTGAAC
>JABABY010000165.1:291-4665 GCA_014237955.1 Planctomycetota bacterium | reverse complement strand
CGCATGGGGGCCTTCTTGCCGCTCGGCGTTGACGCTTGAACCTTGTTGCTGAATCAGCGAGCTGCGCTTACCGATCGACCCGTCGGCGGCCAGTGGATAGGAGACCACCGTGCCACCCTGATAGTTGGCCAGCACCAGCACGTGGCCGTTGGTGTCGACAAAACAGGCGCTTTTTCCGTGCGCCGGTCGGCTTCCGAGCAGGGTCAGCTTTCCGGTGGGATCGACGCGGAAGGCCGAGACAAACTCGCGTCGAGCGCCGTCGCCGGTCAGTTTTCCGTGGGTGGCATAAAGCGTTTTGCCATCGGGCGCAAGGGCCAGGTAATAGGCGTATTGGATGTCGCTGTAACTGTGCCTGGGATTGAGCCGGCCGGTTGTCTCATCGAGAGCGAGCGTGTGGATAGCCCCCGCATCTCCCGCGCCGTAGGAGGCGACAAAAAGGTGCGGCTCTGCAGCGGCGGGGTAACTGAAAAGTAAGAGGCCCACACTGAGGACAATCTTGGGAAACCACATGATCTTATTTCCTCAGGGTGTTCACTTTGCGTAAAGATTCTGCAGCGCACCGGCCAGATTCGGAACGTTTGGAATATAAAAGTGACTCGCTGAAGCGTCAACTACCGCAGGATTAATGTTTGTGGACGGTCAACATTGTCGCTCGTCCCACTATTCGTGATTCTCGCCCAACCAGCTTTGTCCAAGCATAAAAAGGCCAGACTTGATCCTTCTCGCAAAACTGCGAAATGAATCGTCTGGTTCTTTAAACGAGCGAGGAAGGCCGTTAACCCGCGACCCTGACAGCCAAATGGCTGAATCCCCGGGCATCGCTAACGAATTAGCCGACCAAAGCACAACTCGGATGTGCGTAGGGAGCGAAATAGAATAACCTTACCTGCGGAAACTTCATCTTAACGTAAGACCTAGGTTTATTTAAGTGTTCCGATCGATCACCCGAAAAATTAAAAGAAACCCGTTGTATTATCGCTATTTGGCGGATCGAGCGGACCTCAACTACATCAACAAATCACGGCGACAACCGAACGATTTCACTTGGCGTGTTGGGCCTCGTGCTGATTCCTGTCGCGTGGAACCCGGTGCTGTACAAATTGGGCACAAACTTTACGTGTTTGGCGGATACGTTACTCTAGGAACCGTGTCTCAACGAGTTGATGTGCTGGACTTGCAAAAACAGCAGTGGACAGAGACGTCACCCTTACCCAACGGAGTGCCGCAAACTCATGCGGGGATGTCTACCGACGGCGAACGTTTTATCTTCACGGTATCGGGACAGTTGGGCGCTAATTGCTCTCCGGGAGTTAAGCATTGCTTTTCATTCGACACACACAACCATTCATGGACTTCACTTCCTGATCTTCCGGAAGTCCGCTACATGCCGCTTGTGCACATGTCCGGTAATCGTTTGCATTGTTTGGGCGGAACCAGGGGCGACCGGCAATCCCCTTCGGCCGACCATTGGAGTCTTAAAATTTGCAATGGGAAGGCGGTAGAGGACAGTTGGACACAAGAACTTCCTCTACCCGAGGCCCGCAACCACACTGCCAGTTGTTTAGTGGGAAGCAAACTATTTGTTCTGGGCGGACAGCAAACCGACATTCCGCCAATACCCGACGACCCCAATTACACCTGTAATTTTGCTACGCCAATGGACGACGTGTTCGACAATGTGTTTTCTTTTGATCTTCAAACTGGTGACCATCAACCGCTGGCCTCAATGCCCATTCCGTTATCGCACAGTGAACATGCTGCTCGTCAGATCGGACAAAAACTAATTTTGTGCGGCGGCGTTCGAGATCGCATGACTCTTTCTGATATCATCCTAACTTACGATTTAGTACATGATCGTTGGGAGCAAATTGGCACGCTTCCCTATCCGATGAAATCCAAATCAGCAGCATGGCACGACGGCCTACTATTTATCGTCAATGGCCAACGGTCAAATAGCAAAGTCGACCTGGCGCCTGGTCCAGTGTTGGACAATGTTTGGATAACCGATCTAACGGGATGGACTACAGATTCATGAACATCAAGCCAACGGTGGGCATGTTTGCCGATGACAATGTTGGCTGGACTGCCGGGGCTCTTTATTTACGGGGAATTGCCCAAACCGTGGGGCGACTGCCAGAACCGGATCGTCCTAACCTGCAACTCCTCATTAGCCGCAAAGCAAACAGACAAAAAGGGACCGCGATAGATCGCACTTTCGACAACCTCATCCTTTTTGATCGCCAGCCCAAAAATCGTTGGAAAGCACTCATCGCATCATTTTCGCAAGCGCTTGACGGGTTTAGAAAACCGGTTTTTCTCGCAGATGTAGTTTTGCAAAACCAAATCGATTGCCTGCTTCCCTGCCAAACCTCGCTCGGGCAATCTTTTCCAGTGCCCTGGATTGGCTGGATTCCGGATTTTCAACATACCCGCTGTCCCGAATATTTTTCTGAACGGGAGATTCGCGTCCGCAACACCCGCTTCGAAACATTAATCGACGATGCAACCTTGACCGTCGTCAGTAGTCATGACGCGAGAAACGATCTGCTGACCTCATTCCAGACCGATCCGGAAAAAATCTGTGTTTATTCCTTTTCAACACACGTGAATCCTGAATGGTTGCTTCCGGATCCGGCACAGTTCATCAAACCATTAAACCTACCGGACAAGTATGTGATGTTTCCCAGCCAGTTTTGGAAACACAAAAATCACCTGAATTTGTTCATGGCGATCAAGCAAGTCAAACGTAAGCATCCCGACTTTGCCCTGGTTTTAACCGGAAATGAAAATGATTTTCGGCACCCGAAGTACGCAAAACAAATGAGGGCAGAGCTTACTTCTCCTGAATTACGTGATCATGTGTTCTGGCTAGGGCTGTTGGATCGACATGAACAAATTCAAGTAATGCGTCGTGCTGCCGCCATTATCCAACCCTCTTATTTTGAAGGCTGGTCGATGCTGGTGGAAGACTGCCGAGCTTTGGGAAAGCAAATCATCTTGTCAGACATTCCAGTTCATCGAGAGCAGGCGCCCCCCGATGCGACTTTCTTCAATCCAAATGACATAGAACAACTCTCATCTATTTTGGCTGATCGTTGGCCTCAATTAAGACCGGGACCTGATCGGATAAAAGAAAACTCCGCTCAACACCTGCTTGCCGAACGTCATATTGATAACGCGGCAAGCCTGAAGAAGATCATTGACAGGGCGATTCGGAAGAAGGTGCCGGGGCGAAAATAATCACGCAACGCGAGTAGTAGGATGACTGCTCTATAAGTCAGGAATACCCAGTACCTAACCGCGAACTCTGTTTGTTCCACCCTCATTCCCAGAACTTATTTCTACCAGCTTCCTCGAACAGCCCACACAAATGTCCTGGAAGAAACCGCTGCCGTTTGTACCAAAAACCGGGTTCATCCGTCTGTTAATTCGACGACCAGAGTGACCAAATCCACGCCGGCCAAAACGGGAAAGATAGCTTCCCATGCTTTCATAGAACCAGCTCCCTGAGGGCTTCCAGCGTGCAAAGTTCTTCGCCAAGTGAAGGTAAGTGCGCTAAGAACCCTAACTGAGGAAAATGTCTAGACTGACTTCAATCCAGCGATGATCACTTCCGGCAAAATCACATTGGGAAAAAATAAAATTCGTCTCTAGGTTAATCAATCGCTTCAACCGACGGCATGCCATCTTTAAAAAGCTTGGCGATTTCAGTTTTGCTGAGTACTCGATTCCAAATTGCAACGTCGTCAATCAGACCGTCAAAATTACGACCGGCGCCCCCTCTGTGTCCACCGATGATCAGTCCACCAGTTTCAGCGATCGCGGCAGAGATTGGCAGAGCATAAGATTTGACTGGTTTCCCGTTGAGATATAGCCGTAGATTTTTTGAATCGAACGTCACCACGACTTGCGTCCAATCAGAAAATTGTCGGCGGTCAAGCAAGCAATCAAAACCGCCCTGGATTTTAGTCTCTGGTGAGCGTTGGGAGCCAACTGCCTGCGGGACAAGCGTTTCCGTATAGAGTTGCAAATTAATCTTCTCAGCGTCATCGCAAGCTCTAAATCCAATCGAGATGGGTAAGCCAGTTTTGAGAGCCTGAGGTAATTCGACATGATTGTTGACGTAGCTCTCCATAATAAAATGTCGATCTTTACTGCCGTGGGCTGGAAGGGTCGATGGCTTGATCAAGACGGCGGCAGTATACGTTTTTGTATTGTCATCGAGCATCGAACGAGGCACACTTAGATATTGACTTGCCGCTCTGTTTAATTCCAAGACTCCATCCCGTGGCGTACCAGCAGACTTTAGTTCCGCGCCATTAATTTTGCGTGCGTCGAGCCGGTCTCCAAGTTTGGAGTGATTTTTTGTGTTAC
>JABABY010000165.1:0-281 GCA_014237955.1 Planctomycetota bacterium | reverse complement strand
GTCCCAATAGCCTCTCAAGCCTTGGTTTAGGCCAATCACATCATCCCCTGGTGTCAACTCATCGAGAGACAAGGTTTTGACAAGATTTTCCTTTCCGTTCTTGTCCATATATTTTACTGTCAAGACAGGAACCGTTTTTCTAGTGTCAGCAGACATGATCAGAAACTGATTAGGTTTTACATGAGACCACTCAAGATCCTGGTGATACACGTTTAGGCTCGGAATAACGCTAGTGTGACCTGGGGAGATGATAAAATCGTGCAAGTTGTAACCAAGTCGCT
>JABABY010000164.1 GCA_014237955.1 Planctomycetota bacterium | reverse complement strand
CCGATTTTGAAATCGGTGGGCTGAGAGATCAGGACAAACCGGCTTCGACCCCTGCGAGAGCGACACCGGGAACCATCGGCAAATGGCGAGACTCTAGCTATGGAATCCTTTCCATTGTTCAGCAAAACGGTAGTTATTATCTAGCGTTTGCCTCAGGTGGGCGCAGATTACCCCTGCGTGCCACGTCTTCTCCGAAGGGCCGCAAGTTCATCCGTCCGGGCAGTGCCTCGGGAGACTACTTTATCATTAACGCCCAGGGGGATTTGGAATCGTGGGATTCCCAAGGCCTTATTGATATTGCACCACGTTTATAGTCACATACGATCACCACGAACACGCGACCCGTATCACCGTATCCATTCGCCTGCAGGAACGCGCCACCCATGGGAAAACAATGGTTCGTTAAACTGGGCGATCAGCCGACCGGCCCTTTCACCGCATCGCAGATAAAGCAGATGGCGCAGGAAGGACATATCGCGCCCGGTTCTTTTGTCGCACAAGGTGCCGACGGCACAGCCAACACCAAATGGGTCGCTGCGAGCACCGTTAAAGGGCTCGCCTTCAAGGAGGACTTGGCACCGCCGGAGCGAGACACAACCGATGTGGAATCCGCTCCGGTTATCGTAGACCGGGAGCCGCAGACAACAGAGCCACAGCCAGCCGCGGTGCCACACCAATCCGGGAAAGGCCCTGTCTACCAGATGAAAGGGGTTAATGACCTTCTGGAAGTGTATGAAAATAAATTGGTCATCACGCCGAAAGGAGTGATGGGATTTCTCAACAAAGGCCTGAAAGGTCAGAAAGAAATTCCCTTCAGGTCCATCACGGCAATTCAGTTCAAGAAGGCTGGCAGTATGACTAAAGGATATCTTCAATTCACTATTCCAGGAGGCAAGGAATCGAAGAGTGGCCTGATGGCAGCGGTGAGAGATGAAAATACGTTTATGTTCGGGAGTGGTACCGGCTTTGGAAATGATGCCCTCAATCGAAAGGTCGAGGAAATAAAGCGATATATTGAGACCCAACAAATGGCCCGCGAGAGCCCCCCCGCACCGCAGGCTGCGAGCCTAACCGACGAACTTGCCAAACTGGCGATACTCCGTGATCAGGGCATCCTGTCAGAAGATGAATTTGAGGCTGCCAAACATCGCTTAATCCATCGATGAGTGCAAAGCCCGCTGACTCAAACCGAGCTGCGGCCATGCACCGGATATCCGCCCCGCGATAGGAACCTCGCCCCGGTCGCTGCCTGATTCTCCAAGAGTTCAAAACCGCGCCTCTTCTACGCATGTTCTTCCAACTCAGAATCACATTGCAGCATAATTACTTCTTTTACCCAGCCCTCTTACCCGGCACTCTTTTCGCAGATCACGCGAAGGAAGATTTCCAACTTTGTCTTCAATTTCGAACGTAAATTGCAATGCTACATTGCCTTTAAGCCGATAGCACTACACACCAACAAACCCACAATGGGGCATCTGCAAAAATACTGGACACGATGATCCTTTCCCTCGGTTCCTGCCCAATAATACACGTGAATTATCCTTGCATCAGAATCGGTCCCTTGATACAGTTTTTATTGATGGACGCCTCAACAGGGGCGAGGTGAGTGCCGTCGTATAAGGGGTAATATGCCGTGACGTCTACGGCCAGTAATTTCTCCATACCTATCCTGCCTATCCTTCTAGGGTCATTGCTCTTCGCTGGCGTAGCGCCGCTGCGCGCTCAGAGCGTGACGCTCGTTCCACATTATGAGAGCCTGGAAGCTCCCGGATACTACCACTTCGATACGGTTTCCGGGCTCGCTGATTCGGAACACGATCAGATGATGATCGACGGATCCTTTTTCGCCGGACCGGGTGAACCGGTCGTCATCGATTCGATCGCGTTTCGACTCGACAAAAGTGCTCAAACAACAAGCGCCACGTTCACCGATTTTGAGATCCAGCTTTCAACGACTGCAACCTCTGTAAGCACCATGTCGACGACGCTTGCCGATAACGTCGGTAGCGATGTGACCACTGTCCATAGCGGACCGATCACCCTCATGTCCGCTGGTGGCCCAGGCTCTCCCAGTGACTTTGATATTGTTGTGCCGTTTCTTACACCCTTCACATACGATCCAGTCGCGGGCGATTTGCTGTTTGACTGGCAATGGGCTGGCAGCTTCAGTAACAGAAAGTTTCTCTTAGACACAAACTATTCAGATGCTGCTGCCTATACGACCGTCTTAACCTACATGGAAGATTCCAGCCCGTTGGATGGTTTTGCAGAATCGGTCTATCCCGGCTTGAGTGTGATTGTCGAGTTTTCAGTCACTCCGCTTTCTTACGCTTTGAATCCCGAACCGACCACACTGATACTGGCCTTACTCGGCCTTACACTTGTACCGTGGCGGAACTTTCTCTGGCGCCGACGCGAGAAAGATTGATCGTTTCTCAAAACCTCGTTAAACGCCCCCCTGGCCGATCGTGCCCTGTTGCGTCGGATCGTGTTCTGTTTTTTGCATCCGCTATCCGTGTCGCTACCGGGCCGGGTATGGGCCAAGCAAAGATCTGGCGGGGTGCCCAACGACGACTCTCCCTATTCAAAAAACCGATAATTGTGCTTTGGATTAATGGGGCGCCAGGTTAAAATGTAGCTTTAAATAGAGACCGGACGCCCCTGCGATGATCGCCAGTCAGCCAGAGATTCTTTATTCCGAGGCAGACTGCATTCATTGATTCCATCCGTTTTTCCAACAAGGTGAAACGTTGCTCATGCACCTAATCGTCAAGAGCATCTCATGTCTGTTCGCACTCTGTTTGAGTTTATTGTTCCTCTCAAGCCTGCCCGGGGCTGAGGATTGGCCAACGCGTGGCTACGATCCGGGGCGCACGGGCGCAACGCCCGAACCTTTGTGCCGAGATCTCTACATCCTCTGGCAGCGCGAGATGTCTCCCAATCTAGAACATCTCGCTCCCGATAACGATCACGATCAGAATACGACACTCCCCAACCAAGAGATGGCGCCCCGGCAACTTGCCTTTGCACTTGCGCGGCCCGGTGCCCCGGAAGCGGACACTTGGAAGCAGATCATGCCTACCATCGTCCAGAATAAAACGGTACTTTTTGTCTCTACCAAGGACGGACTGGTCACTGCATTGGATGCCGACACAGGATCACTAAAATGGGAGTATCCCTGTGGCGCACCGGTTCGATTTGCACCGGCAGCAAATTATTCGAACAGCGTGATCGTCGCCGGAGAGGATGGCGTGGTGCATTGCATTTCCATCGAAGAAGGTGTGGCGATCTGGCAGTTCAACACCGCCGATGCGGTTCGGCGAGCTAAGGGGCCCGCGCACGATGCTTCCGCATTACCGATGTGTGGCGGGCCTGTTGTCATAGATGGCCAACTTTTTTTTGCGGCCGGAGGCTGGCCCTTTGCCGGGATCTATTTTTTTGCATTGGATCTTAATATGGATCCGGGAGGCCCTTCGCATCGCTTGGTGGGCCTTACCAACAGCAAACATAAAGGATATTTAGCGGCAAGTGAGCATAAGATTTATATTCCACAGGGTCCGTTTCCTCCACTTGTCTTTGATACACTCGAGGGGAAGTTCGAGTCGCTCCACTACGAGGCTTTCGACGTCGATGGTGCAAAAATCGCAGTCAAAGATGACTGGTTGATTCAAGGCGACCATCTCATTTATCGCCCGACGGACCGAGCCATGTGCATCAACAGCCGCCATTCGGTCATCACGGACTCGCATCTCTATTTCTCAAGAAACAATCGACTTTTAGCGACGCGACTCGTGAAACATACGGATGCGACTTCGCCCGATCAGGACGATTCGCAGGCGGCCCGTATTGAATTTCTCTGGCAGGTGTTTCGAAAACAAATTGTTGGTGTCTTTACGGAAGAAGAACTGGCTCGATGGCAACCAGGACCTGTAAAGCTGGACATGAAGGCCAGCGGCCGATTGTTCGGCATCACTGGCAATGCAGTCTTTGCGGTGGACATTCCTGACGAAGAAGAGGCACCTACCGTTTCCTGGGGCATGGTGCTTGACGATGGCGAAATACCCATCTCACTCATTGCCGCAGACGATAAACTTATCATTACAACTGCAGGAGATCGGATCATTGCTCTCAGTTGCGATGGGGCTGTCTACGCGGGGAGCAAGGCCGCCAATACAGAGATCCCACTCGATGATCCGCCAGTAGGATGGGATGATATCACGGAGATTGGCCCCGATCTCACAGAATTGGCAGAAGTCAGTGGGAGCGAGAAATTGCCGCTCATGCAATTGCCCCCCGACGCGCTCGCAGAGACGCTGTATGCAACAAGCCCGTCGTTTGAGGATGCACCGAGTGCGCCTCCTCAATTTCCAAACCTGACTTTTCCGAACGATGGTCCCAACGACTGGTCGACCTATAATCCGATCCTCGTGAATCCATACCCTACCACACCTAGTAATCCTGGCGGCGGAGGTGGCGGAGGTGGCGGAGGTACCGGCGGAGGCGGATGGAATGGCTACATACCGGGCGGAGGCGGCGGTGGAGGCGGCGGCAGCGGAGGCGGCGGCAGTGGAGGCGGCGGTAGCGGAGGCGGTGGTAGCGGAGGCGGTGGAGAAGGCGACGGAGAAGGCGGAGGCGGTGGTGGATGTGGTGGGCGTGGATGCCGGCGTTGGCGCT
>JABABY010000163.1:4524-4753 GCA_014237955.1 Planctomycetota bacterium | reverse complement strand
TCGCCAGGGCAAAAAGAGCTGCCAGCCTGCCAGTGCGGACAATTGGATAGATGTTAGCCATGGCCAAGCTGACGATCAGTGTGTCGCCAATCATGATCGCCTCGCCAGAAAATCCTCCTCGTATGCCGGCAACGGCAAAAATGGGTGCAAGGCAAAATCCATATACAACTGAACTGAACAACCGTCCTCCAATGCGATTTTTAAAAAGCCATCGCCTGGCAATGATCAT
>JABABY010000163.1:0-4514 GCA_014237955.1 Planctomycetota bacterium | reverse complement strand
GATCATTGACCCAACGACAATAAGGGCAACGCTGCCTGTGGACGTAAGGAGTCTCGTCGGCGAAATGACATCGGGATACATCGCGTCATGGATAACGACGAGCAAGCAGGCGATCGCCACAACTCCCGTGATGCAAGCCGCTAAAATAATACGTCCAGGGCGGCTTGGAGATGGATCATAATCGGGAGCCATTTTCCGTAGATAATCAGCCTCAGCGTTTCGTTGTTTAGCGGCACGCTGCTCCTCGCCAAATCGAGCAGAGAGTGCGATGTCGCTGTTCGTCAGGCTTCGGCGAAGATGGTCCGCCTCGTCGTAATGACCATGGTCTAAAAGCCAATGAATCATGACCATGATGGTGTCATGTAAGGCGTCTTGTGCACCAGCGCATTGGGGAGACAGCCGCAGGGCCTGCTCCAGGCCGAATCGCGCTTCGGCATAAAGCGTGCGGATTCCAGTCGTTTCTTTCTGCGACTTATTATAACGGTTAATTTTGCTGATGAGGACTTCACGTTTTAAAAGCGCACTGTCGCGAATCGTAAACGCTTCGCGAAGTGAAAGAAAGGATTCGAGTTCGAGGCGGAATTCGTTAACGCTGTTCGGCCGGTCGTCGGGTTCTTTTGAGCAGGCACGATTTGCCAATTCAGCCAGTTCTCGAGGAACATCCGAATCATATTTATACGGTTTGGATGTCTGGGCGGCGTCGAGTGCGCCGACGATGCTGTTTGCGTTGTGGCGGCGTTTGCCTGTGAGGATGGCGTGGAGTGTGGATCCCAGGAGATAGATATCGGTCTGAAAATGAACATCGGTAGGTTCACCTGTGAGCATCTCTGGTGCGAGATATCCGGGTGTGCCGACGAGGCCTTTTGGAATGGAATCGATATTATCGAGGCGAATTGCAATCCCCCAGTCCATGAGATAAACCTCGCCAAATTCACCGACCATGACATTGTGAGGTTTCACATCGCGGTGAATTACGTTGCGTGAGTGTGCAAACTCGATCGCGTTGCACACGGATCGAAGCACTTCGAGTGACTTCTCTAACGCGACATCGCGCTGGGGGGTTTTGTCAAGAATCTCGTCCCAACTCTTGCCCTGAACATATTTCATCACGACTTCGGGGCTATTGTCCTCAGTGAGACGGACTAGATGAACCGGGACAATATTCGGGTGCTCGAGGCCTCCCATTGTCAGTGCCTCATCCATTAGGTTCTTTGCCAAATGGGATTTTGCAAAATGGAGGCGTTTTACGGCAACGTCACGTAAAGGAAGCATCTGCCGGGCAGCTCGTACCACCCCCATTCCGCCCTGGCCGATGACATCGCCAATGACGATAAGGTTTTCAGGAAGGTCTTTAAGTCTGAGGATAGATGGTTGTACCTCAGCGATGTCGAGATCGTTCTTCGATGATGGGGAGTGGTCCAATGAGGAGCAGTCGGTGAGATTGCTAGAATAGGTCATCGTCACTTCCGTGACCGAATCGGTATTCTCTTTTTGATCGGTGCTCGATAGTTCGTTTGAATGGGTCATCTGAGTCGCCAGGAAATAGTCTGATTGTGGTTGCCGTATGATTTTAGAGGGATTGCGGTTTTTAGCCTATCCGTCGGAAATACAGCGTCTGAATAAATCATAGCCAAAGAGGTCGCGGTTCTGTAGACTTGATGCTGGGTGTGGGCTGCACCGTCTGAGCAGGAAATTATACATCAATTACAAACGTCTACCAATTTTTCATAATATGAATATGCCGGAATGTGGCAAAGAACAGAAAGTAGCATGGCGTTGGTGTATCGGGCATCCAAGGCGCGAGGTTGCCCCGAGCATATCCGCTTTCATTCTGAGCAGGGGATCTGCCGCAAAGCAATGATTCGGCGCGAAGGAGATTATGTGTGACGAAGTCTTTTTTAGATATTTGCCGAACAGCAACCCCGATCGTCTTCTGCCTGCTTCTCCTCATAGGAAATAGTGCGACCGGTGATCCGAAAAAGAAAAAGACAAAAAGCCAAATGGCTAGAGAGCAGCAAAAAAAGGAGCTCAAAGAATCTCGTGCGATGCTCCAGGGGCTGGTAAATCAAGGAAAGGCAGCGGGTCTCGGCGGTGTTTATTGGGACAATCGCGATAACGGACATTCCGCAGTGAAGCTCAAAAGCTTTCCAGGGTTAAAAAAGGTGCACTATGATCCTTCAGAAGTAAAAACGCGAGGATGGGGACTGCAGGGCCGAGTGCTTGAGAACACGACTGTTGGTAACTCATCGACCGCGCACAGCGATATCCGACAAGGATCTCAGACGCGGAAGGCGTACACAAGCCAGAGGATGCACGACGTGCTTTACCGTCAGTATCGCGGGAATAATCTTTATATCTATCCAGAGCATCGAGATCATGATCCGGGCAATAAACGCATGCTCGGAAAAAAATATGATGGCGGAGAAAAAAAGCTCACCGGCTACGGAGATCTGATGCCTACGAATACGCCGTACGTGATTACGTCCCAGGGGTCATCGGGAACGGACAAGCCGTTTATTTCCACAGTCATTCGCACGATCGGTGCATTTCGGCCCGAAGTCCGCGCAAGGTTAGAGAAGGATGGACTATTGATGCCGACCATCCAGATGTTGCTTCGCAGCACCAACCGCCAAGTGAAGAGTTGGGATGATTATTTCAGTGGCAAAGCCCACCCGGCCGTATTCGATGGCAAGCAAATAAATCCAGTTGCTATGGTGCGAGCGGCACAAGCAATGACTCTCGAGACGATTCCGCCGTTGGTTCAGTTGAAAGTTCTCGACGAGGATCCGCAGATATCTGGGAAGGACTATTTTGCGCCGAGACAATTAACGGAGGTCTTAGGAGATACACCCAGTGTGGTTGCTCGCATTTGGCGCGGTGCCGGCAGTACCCGGCGGATGGTGGTTAGTGCGGCCGAGAGCATTGATCCGATCGCTCGCCCATTAAATTTCAAGTGGGTCGTGTTGCGAGGGAATCCGGAGAATGTCCAGATTACGAAGAAGGATACTCGCGGTTCAGAGGTTGAGATTGTCATCCAATTCTTTCATCGACAGCCTGCTTTGTGGGATGATGACTTGTGGTCCAATCGTTTGGATATCGGCGTGTTCGCCACCGATGGGAAAGCAGTCTCATCGCCCGCGTTCATTACCTGGTACACACTGGATAATGAAGAAAGGACCTATGATGATAAGGGGCGGATTCAAGAGATCGAATATGGCACCGGCCGTTTCGTCGATCCGAGGCTTGGGGCGACCAATACCTGGCGGGATGAGTACCATTGGGACGGATCGCGTCTTAAAGGCTGGACTCGGTTTTATAAAAACGGGCGTAAGGAGGTGTTTTCTGCCGAGGGTGATGTAGTAGAGCCTAAAAGCGAGACAGTCGACGAGACTAACACAAGAAATTAACCCGATTCAGGTCAAACAAAATCCGAATGATTTCGCGAAACATCAGTGATGTCTCGCTCGCACCTTCCGTCGCAATACGAGGTCGAGTTGTGGCAAAAGAATGGGCCGTCAAGTTTTACCGGTCGTTTCTCGTCAGACGTGTTCTAACTGCGAACTGAATTAATTGGATTGCTTCGCAATGTTTTACTCGATAAGTCGCAGCGGAAGCGTCTTGGCCAGTCGGCACTGGTCTCCCTTCAGGATGCCAGGCAGGCCGAGACGGCAAACGGGTTTACGCCTGCCGCAATATGTGCTGCCCGCCGAGCAAATAGCGACGTTCTCCTACGCCGCGCCATGAAGGCGTACACGCTGGCCCCTTACGATGTGTCTGCATGCGTTGTTAAGGTCGACGAGACCATCATGGCGGGGCTGAAGACGAAAGCTGAAAAAGAATGCAATCAATCCCATTGAGGCGACCGCGCGTGGCGATGGGGTCTAGTTAGGCGATAATATCCTGGATCACTTCACCGTGGACGCCAGTGAGACGCATGTCGAGGCCGCTGGCGCGGTACGTCAGTTTTGTGTGGTCCATGCCTAAGAGGTGGAGTAGCGTGGCGTGTAGGTTTGGGATTGTGATCTCATCCCGGATGACATTGAATCCAAAATCATCTGTCTCACCGTGGACGTGGCCCGCCTTGAGGCCGCCACCTGCAAACCACATAGTGTAGCAACGGTTGTGGTGATCCCGGCCGTCGGATCCGCCGCCCTGAACCATCGGGGTACGACCGAACTCGCCTCCCCAAATAAGAATCGTGTCGTCCAGTAGGCCTCGGTCGTCCAAATCTTTAACGAGTGCAGCACTAGCCTGATCGGTTTCTTGGCAACGTTTCGCCAAACCTTTTTTCAAATTGCCGTGATGGTCCCACGCTTCATGAAAAAGTTGTACAAAACGGACGCCCCGTTCGATGAGGCGACGAGCAAGCAGGCAATTTTTGGCATAACTTGGTTTAGGCGCTTCTGGATCCAGGCCGTACATCTGCAGCGTTTCATTTGTTTCCTGAGAAAGGTCTACCAATTCCGGGCCGCTGGTTTGCATTTTAAATGCAAGTTCGTAGGCATTGATTCGGG
>JABABY010000162.1 GCA_014237955.1 Planctomycetota bacterium | reverse complement strand
GAGCGTTATCGGCAACGAGGGAAGGAATCAAAACCTGAAAAACTGGTGCCAGAAGGCGTCGAAGGGCGTGGCCCCTACAAAGGATATCTGGGGCCTTTTGTATACCAGCTGATTGGTGGTCTCAAAGCAGGGATGGGGTATTGCGGGACTGCCACGATCGAAAAATTACGCACGGAAGCAAATTTTATCCAGGTCACAGCGGCTAGTGTTAGGGAGAGCCATCCGCATGACATTGCTATCACGCAAGAAGCAACAAACTACAGTACAAAACACGCATTCGACGAGGCGAACTGACGCCGGCGGAAATTGCTGTTTTCATATCATGGCAATGCTTTGCCTTCTGCTCATCCTCGCGACGGGCATCCTCGAGACAGGTCTCGAAGCGGCGGACACGACAGCCGGAGTGCCTCAAACCGGCTGGAAACCCCGCAATGATCGGGGGGCCAAAACCGCTAGCGCCTGGCGCGAACGATATGGAGCCACGTCGTCGCGTCAAAAACAATCTCTGACGACAAAGCGGTCGTGGCAAGAACAGGTCCAGCAGAAGGTGTTGGCCGACCCATTTGGTGATCGATCCGGCAATGGTACGAAGAAGATTGAACAGACCGGGGCTAGAGCACCGCAACAGAGTACACAATCGCCAATGGGCAAGTACACCAATCCGATATTTCGCCTGATAACAACCGAAGATCGGCAAGAGGTCCACGGCGCTGGTGCCACTCTGGAATTGATCGACACCGAAGCGACCGTTGCTGTGCCCACAGAGCACAATATGTCAGTTGAAGAACCAATGCAAAGCATTGCTGTCATCCAACTAAACGGTTCGCCAGCACCCACAACTCGGGACGATGCAGCGTCTGCAGAGAACAATTTGGAGACCACACACCCAACTCGGGATGCTGCAGCGTCCGCCGAGAACAAGTTGGAAACCACACACCCAACTCGGGATGCTGCTGACGCTCTTGCTGTGGTGCAAAAGATATCTTTATCCGCTCCGGAAGACCTGCGAGAAGATACCGAACGCGCGGCTATCGAGGAGGCTCCAGAGATCGTTATTCCGACTCAAAATCTGATAGAAGTCGAACAAATTGCTTCCTTGGCATCCAACGAAGCAAACGATGAAGCCGCTGTTACGACTGCGGAGAATGAGGCAGATTTAGAGAATGGGGCCGACACTGCAACCCCGACCAAGGACTTTTCTGTGATGCAGTTGGAAACGACCGTGGCTTCCACCAAACCGGGTGATGAGGCCGAAGAAGCTGGCGAGAAGGCTGACTATAAAACTGTCTCGAGCCGTAGCATCCTCGTAGAAAAAATACCTGAGGCGATAGCGTCAACAACCGTCGAGGAAAATAGTACCGATGGTGCCGAATTGGCGGCGTATGGTGGCACCATTCTTGCGCAAACCAATAATGCGCCGATCGCAACGAATGCTGCAGACCGGCCACAAGAGACAGGCTATGAAAAAGATTGTCAGCTCTCTCGCGAATATCTTCTCGACCGAAAGCTCTCTGACATCAGCCTCAATATTGCCGTCCATGGCAAACCGGGCGAAGATTTTCCTGTCTCTTGTGATCTCGAAACACAACCGCTACCACTGCATCATTATCGTCTCGGTGAGCAAGAACTGCTCACTTTTGCCTGGACTGCATCGGGGCTGTGCCACAAACCACTCTATTTCGAGGAAGTCCAGGCAGAGCGCTATGGGCACACCATCGGCCTGCTGAACCAACCGTTTCTTTCAGCAGCCCATTTCTTCTGTAATACAGCTGTCCTGCCCTACAAAATGGGCATGAGACCACCTCAGGAATGCGTGTACCCGCTCGGTCGCTACCGAGCAGGAAGCTATGCACCGCGATACATTCCTGCAGTGCCTATCTCCATCCGTGGTGCTCTGGTCCAAGCTGGTGGCGTTCTGGCAGCGGTTTTCGTGCTTCCCTGATACTCCAAACTAAATCTCCGGACAAAACCTTCAAAGAAGATCACAATAAAGGGTCTTCTCCTTGTTTAACCGCAGTCTGGAAGACCGCATCCACCGGTGCCGCACGGCCGCTCTTGCGGTGGCATTTCAGAACAGGGAGGAAACTCGGTCGTACCTCCCCCATGAGCCGCAGGCACACTCAGAAGTTTGTCGAGACTCCCACTTCCGCATGACTCACAAATCGGAAGTTCGTCGCTTCGGATGAGCGCCTCGAATTCTACATTGCAATCCCGACACACATACTCATAAATGGGCATCGCTTATTTTCTCCACAAGCGCATAGGGTTAACATGCCGGTAGTATAATGTTGGAATCGGTTTTCGACAAAGTCATCTCCAGACGCTTATAATATTTTATTCTCACCACAGGTATTATTGGCCCTTTGCGGAGGAGCGAAACAGAGTGCGAACGCTCAACAGGATTCAATCTCGCCAAGTCGATCAAGTCGCCATCAGCCAGTTTGGATTCACCGGCTTGGTACTCATGGAGAATGCCGGACGGGGCGTTACAGATGTCCTTTGCAATCTTGGTGCTACATCACCTGTCACAATCTGCTGCGGCAAAGGGAACAATGGTGGGGACGGCTTTGTCATTGCCCGACATTTATTTCTGAGAGGCATTGATGTTCGGGTTCTGGTTTGGGGAGATCCTGCATGCCTCCAGGGTGACGCACGCACCAACTTCCAGATTCTCCGCCACGTGGGCATCCAGATTGTAGAACGGGCAGAGAAACAGGAAGAAACAGTAATCGATTTTCTTGCCGATGCCACATGGATCGTCGATGCCTTATTGGGAACTGGCTTTCAGGGTGTTCCGAGGGCACCGTTCGACGCTGCGATTGAACTGATCAACCGTCAGTCGGCCCCGATCCTGGCGGTCGACCTACCGAGTGGTCTCGACTGCGACACGGGAGATTGCCCCGGAGCTGCTGTCCGCGCAAGGGCTACCTGCACGTTTGTGGCGTTCAAACCCGGATTACTGCAAAAAGGCGGGCAAAAAATGGCGGGACAACTTCATGTCGTTGATATCGGTATCCCCAACACACTGGTCGACGCAGCCCTAGCATCCAATACGACCTAATCGCAGGCGATGCGCCTCGCCTTTTTCCTGAACCGTGCCCTAGCATTTGCTTCTTTTTAGCTGCTGCTGCCCAAAAAGAATTATTCTGAGCCGGGAGGATCGAACTCAAAATCTTTCCATTTCATCGGCATGCGAAAGGGTTCGATTCGAAGCATCACTTCACCATTTTGGAAGATGCGCACGGTACCGCTGGACTGACTGACAGTCACTGCAACCGCTTTGGTTTTCCGACTTATTGCCGCAGCTGCCCAATGGCGCGACCCCAAACCTTTAGTCAACGTTAGCCCGTCTGCCGACGCATCGACATATTGGGCAGCAGCCAGAACGGTACTGTCCGGTCCCACAACGAAAGCACCATCCATCTGAGCAATCTCCTTGATCCCTTCGCGAACGCGCCGATCAGCAAGACTCCGCTCCAACTTTTTGTATCCTTTTACCGGATCAAATCCGACGGGGTGACAACGTTCAAGTACCGCCTTGGTACTCCCTACAACAAACATCGTCCCAATCGGCTTCCCCTCGCGACCTTCGCGCCCAATTTCAACGGCGAGATCAACAACCGACTTAAGAGTATCTAGTGGGACTCGCGTTCCGAGCAACCGAATATCACGTGCGGTCAATCGGCTCAGATGCTCATCGAGGTGAATCATACTGACCGAATCAATCTGCCCCGCCTCAAAGCCACTGTAAACAGCAACAACATTTGCGCCTGGGGCAAGAATATCTTCTGCCACACTCTGGAGGAGTGCCTGAGTAAGCTTTTCAAAAACCGGGCTTTGCGGCATGTTCAGCAGAACGGTCTCAATGCCCTCCTGGGCAGCTCCCTCTAAATCCTCTATGGAATCGGCCGTAACAAGCAACTTATGAGCCCCCGTTGCTTGCCGGAGCTTTACCCAATCGGTTGGCGCCTCAACCATCACCAGCAAAGCATCCGCATCGTTATACTGCGCTAAACGATGCGCAACATCCAAAAGCGTTTCAAAATCATCGCTGAACTTCTGCTGGGTCATTGGGCTCGGATTACTCGTACATCATTGCAATCGGATAAAGACAACAAAGGGCTATCTGGGCATCGTAAATTGTCTTTTCTACGAATTCAAGGTAGCCAACGGTCGCTTGAGCGATTATCACCTTGTGGCGGGAAACTGGTCACACCGACAGGCTCAATTGCGACAGCATATCTGGACAGGCGTGATGAGAATGGACAGCACACGATCCCAATGCCAACGAGACCGACTTTGGCCCATCGAGAGAAAAACGCCGCAAGCTTTAGCGACTTTTAGCAAGAGAGTCGTTGCTTTCTGAAACAGACCGGGCGAAAACTCGGTCATTGTAGATATTCAGGGCATGCAGAGCGTGTCCGAGCGGACCTACTTCCCATCCCCCTCTTTGTCCTTGCACCAACAAGGTAGCCAGATAATCCATTGCCTTCACCATTCTGGGATTGGTCAGTTCCTCATCGTTCAGAGAAAAAGCGAGCCATTCAGAAATGTGCCCCGTCGTCAGCAAACGGCGAGCTTTATCGGGCGATGCACCGCGGCCAGTAAAAAATTGCGTGCTAAAACTTCCATCCGGATTCTGCATTTTGAAGGTATATCGCTGGTATTCCTGCACATAGATTTTTGCACGTTGGTACTGGCCTTCGATTGCCTTCCCTTTATGTTCACAGCGATTCACCGCATAGGAGAGGCCAAAGAGGCGGTGCGTTCCCCCGCAAGCAGCACCAACGATTGGCTGCCGCATCTCTTCTTG
>JABABY010000161.1:4582-4846 GCA_014237955.1 Planctomycetota bacterium | reverse complement strand
GAACGGGGCGCGACGCTCAAATCCCCGCACGGCGTCTGTTTCCATGATGGGAAACTCTATGTGGTCGACCGTGGCAACCACCGGGTACTGCGTATGACGCTCGAGCGGTAGCCGAGCATAGGCGAGCCGCTTCATTTGCAGAGCGGCAAACCGTAGAATAGCGAGAAGATTTTTTCACCGGATTCTCTAGAGGGCAATCCAAATGCGCGGTGTCTCTGCAAACTGGCTCCTCTACCTGGTGCTGCCATTTATCGCAGGCAGCCT
>JABABY010000161.1:0-4572 GCA_014237955.1 Planctomycetota bacterium | reverse complement strand
CTCTTTCCGGTCAACGAGTTTGCCGACTATTACGAACACCCAAAATATGTTTTGGACCATTATGGCGAGATTTCAGTCGGCCGTTTTGTCCTCGAGCGGTTCGCGGAGGCGACCCGGGGCGAGTTGCTGCTGAAAGTGATCAGTTTCGTTTCGGTCGGCGCGCTGATGGGACTGTTTGCCGGTGCGTTTTACGGGGCGCTCGGCCGCCACAAGAAAAAAATTGAACAGCTCCAGTCTGCCCTGGAAAAAGATGTGGCTACCCTGATTTCCGGGGGTGAACACAATCGCGTGGAGTTCAAGAGTTCACTTCGCTGGGATCTGAAAAAGGGAGAGCGGAATCGGGCGATGGAGGGGGTGGTTCTCAAAACCCTGGCCGGCTTCATGAACGCCGAGGGAGGGACGCTGCTGATCGGCGTCGCCGATGATGGCACCATTGTCGGCATCGAACACGATTATCCCACACTGAAGAAAAAAGACCGCGATGGGTTTGAAGTCACATTAATGACACTCGTCGCCCACAATCTGGGAGCCGCAAACTGCCAGGCGGTACACCCCGTGTTTCACGAACTCGCGGGCAAGGTCATCTGCCGGGTCATCGTTGCTCCTGCCCCGCACCCGGTCTACGTAACCCACCAGGGCGCGCGAAAATTCTACCTGCGAACCGGCGGCAGCACCCGTGAGCTAGATATCGAGCAGGCGGTCGAGTTTATTGCCACGCGGTGGCCGTAGTCGATCTGCCGTGTTGGTCTGCCGAGTCGCCCTACAGGGCCAAAGCCGGGCACCGGTCCGCGCATCATGCGTTTCAAGACTCGACGTTAAGGCGTCCCGTAATCACCTCGGCACTCGCCTTTTGTCGCGGTTCGCTGAGCCTGAGGGTCTGCAGCCAGCCGGCAAAGAGCAGTACCGTAACTCCAAAGAAGACCTCCTCAAAACTCCAGTAGTCGATCGCCAACCCGACAAGTGGTGCGGTCATCATCGGTGCCGCGACACAGAGCCCCAAGGTACTCAGATAGCGGGGATAGTTGTTTGCGGGGGCCAATTCCAGTGTATAGTTCTGCAGCGTCCGCAAGGTGATGGGCGAAAGACCAATCAAGACAAACACGCCCCAGTAATTGCTCTTCCCAAATTGCTCAAAGGAGGCCAGGGCCAACGCCGCCGGTGGCAGGAGACAGAGGCCGAGGAGCAAAAGCCTGAGGACCAGACGATTACCTCGCCAGTCAGCCAGCAGGCCGGCCACAAGACTGAACACGGCCGTCCCGGCATTTTGGAGGATGACCCAGTAAATCAGGTCCGAAAATTCAAACTCGAACCGCGCGTGGCCGAGTGCTTGATAATGGGGAAACAGCACAAAGGAGGTGCCGAAAAAAAAAGCGACCCAGGCGACGCGTTGGAACGCAATATCTTCGCTGAGAATGTTCCAGGACTCGGAAAAATGAAAAACGCCCTCCTGCGGCTGCTGTTGCGTTTTGTCGATCGGCTCTACCAACCGCGACGCGATCAGGGCGCTAACTAAAAAGAAAAACGCAGAACAAGCAAAAATCCAATGGAAATCACCACCGCCACTGTGGAGCCAGGAGGGCAAGAGGACTGCCGCTCCCACGATCGCAACCGCGGCACCTCCCACGTTGCCCAGCAGCATCAAGCGACCACGCCGCGTAGCCCGAACCAATTTTCCTTGCAGCGTCCCAAAACCGAGTTGGGTCATCCCCGCACAGACAAAAAACGATGCGTAGACCGCAAGAAATACAATGGGCATCCAAGTCGCGGCCTGGCCACCAGCGATCATCCAGAAGATCGAAAGGATTCCAAAGCATACAGACATTCCACAGATCGTTGTGCAAAGCCCCCATTTTTTCTGCTTCAGTTGATTGAAACGATGGCTCAACAGCCAGGGAGAAACACTGTAGGCGGCCCGAGAGAACATCGGCAAGAAACCCCGCAACCAGGCGGCACCGCCCATGGTGTCGAGCACCACCGGCATGATGATGCTCTCTGTCTTGAAGATCCAACCGGTACGGATCGTAATCTGGACCAAGCCGAGGGTCCAGAAGTTCCGCCCCGCATGTTCGGCGGGGGCCTCCTTCGAGAGCGGGTCTGGCTCAGGCTTCATCGGAGGGATCGTCTTTATTGTAGAAGATCATCCCGACCAGCCAGGCGGAGAGGACCAGGGCACCAGCCCAGCCCAACGGTAAGATCACAATGAGCAACCAAGTTTTTTTGTCGATAAAATCCAATTCCAACTCAAAAAGTGTGCTGGCGACTCCCAGGATGGCAAACATGATTACCAGCCTCAACAAAAAAAGCGGGACACCCGAGATTTTCTTCCGTCCAGCGGATTTGGCGCTTTGGGAATCAGGATTTGGTGACGACACGGCAACCTCCAACAGGCAGTTGTAGTGAACCAGCAAGATCATAGAATGACGGTTTTCGTGCCGTTGTCAACCGATTACGGGCATTCGATCTTGCGGAAACTCACAGCAAGTGAATCGGACATTAGAAGGAGACAATTGAAATGGCAGTTGAACTGGTCGAAGTCGCCGGCGGAAAGATTTTAGAAATTCGCGTCACTGGAAAACTGACAAAGGAAGATTACGAACATTTTGTGCCGCGAACCGAAGAGTTAATGAAAGAGAGCAAAGTAAAAATTCTGATGTCGATGCACGATTTTACCGGATGGGAAATGGGAGCCCTCTGGGAGGATATCAAGTTCGACATCAAACATTTTGGAGATATTGAAAAATTGGCGCTCGTTGGAGAAAAACAATGGGAAAAGGGGATGGCAATGTTTTGCAAACCTTTCACCACTGCCAAAGTCGAATATTTCGATCAGAGCGACATCGAAAAAGCCCGAGAGTGGCTGGCTGAGGATTAATCGGCCAGCACCAACAGAGCAATCCATGGGGCCAGATTCAGCATGATAATTGCGAGCTTGTACTGCCCCATCAAGCGGTAGTTGATCGCGGCGAATTGCTCTTTTGAAATCGCAAACCAGCGGGAATGGACTCCGCAAATCTGGTCTTTTGCGCATAAAAAGGCAATAAACCAAACAAAGAACAAACCTGTATTAAAAATAAAGCACCACATCAGAAAGTTTGAGAGCTCTGTCATCTGCATGGTAAGCCTCCTTGTCGATGGTCTTCGAACAACTGCCACACGATCTCTGTCCTATCGTACTGCAGTTTCCCCGCTTTCACCTAGAGCTGTTCGGAGGGAAGATCGAAGGCGTCCCAAGCGGCCGTTAGGGGTGTCTCGATCTCGACCCGCTCGCTGCTCATCGGATGACGAAACGAGAGAAACCGACCGTGGAGCGCAATGCTCCGCAGCCTTTCATCGGAATAGAGTGTGCCAAAGGGCAACTCTGCACCGTAGAATGCATCGCCCAGGATCGGATGACCTCGCGAGGCGGCCTGCAAGCGGATCTGGTGCATGCGACCTGTCTCCAATTCAAATTCCAGCCAGCTGCCGTAGGGTGTTTCGCCCAGGGTGCGATAGGTGAGCCGCGCTTCCCGGGCACCTTCATGATCGGAGGGAACGATTTCACCACGGGCCTGTCCCGGGATTTTTCGCATCGCGTCCTCCCATACGCCCTCCCGGGGAGTTACCCTGCCCTCGACAACTGCCCAATAGACTTTCCGCAGTGTCCGTCCTGAAAATTGTTCGCTGATGCGACGGCAGGCCCGGACATGCCGGGCGAGGATCAACGCGCCGGAAACCGGGCGATCGAGACGATGGGGAACTCCCAGATAGATGTTGCCCGTTTTTTGATCGCGCGCTTTGAGAAATTCTTTCACCCGACTCTCAAGACTGTCGATCCCGGGTGGGGCCTGGGTCAAAAGCCCACTCGGCTTGTTCACGACCAGACAGGGCCCCTGCTCGTATAAGAGATCGATGCCCACAACATTGCCAGACAATCACTCGCTCCCGATCGCGCTCGCAGACAAACAACCCACAACCCTCTAGCATCGCCACTGCCCAAACAGGCTCAGGCAAACAATGTTGTGACCGCGTCGCTCTTGACCAGTTCGCGAGGCTGGTTGAGATGGTTGTAGACGATCGACCGTGGATTGATACCGAAGGCATGATAGATTGTGGCCAGCAGTTCGCCCGGATGGACCGGATCTTCCAGTGGCGACGATACCGTGCTGTCGCTCTTCCCGTGGACATTGCCACGTTTGATACCCGCACCGGCGATGACTCCCGTATAGCAATAGGGCCAGTGATCGCGACCATCGGCACTGTTATTGTTACCCGAGGTGCTCACCCCCTTCTGTGGACTGCGACCAAACTCACCGACCGCGACCACAAGCGTCTCGTCCAGAAGCCCTCTTTCGTCCAGATCCGAGATCAGGGCAGCAAGGCCACTGTCGAGCATCGGTGCCGACTGGTCTTTCATCCGCTTGGAGAGTCCCACGTGATGGTCCCAGGAGTGATTGTCCGAATTCGCCACCTTGGGCCAGACCACTTCCACCACCCGGGTACCCGCCTCAATCAACCGGCGGGCAAGCAAGCAACTCTGCCCGAAGGTATTGCGGCCATAACGGTCCCGCATATCGACCGACTCCCGCTCCAGCG
>JABABY010000160.1 GCA_014237955.1 Planctomycetota bacterium | reverse complement strand
CCCGTGTTGACATTTGCCATGCTTTCAAGACCTTCGAGGTTCAAAGTGAAAGTGTCGCCATTTTTGGTTATGGTTGCATCATAATGACCATTGTTCATGTACCAAAGAAAGTTTTTCGCCGTGATCGGAGCCTTTTCCATATCGAGTTCAACCACAATGACTCCGGCAGACGTCACAAACTGAATCGTTGGGAAATTAGGGTCTTGCAATGTGGCGGTGCGGACACTCTCGAGGGCCCCGCGGTCGACTGTTACTTCGGGATTTGTTTCGATACTGGCGGTTACCGATCGATTCGGAACTTCGCTGGTGTCGCACCCCGCTATTGCAACGAGAAACAATCCAGCAAGAACTGAAAAAAGACGGGCATCGGGTTCACACATAATCGCGTCATATCCTTTAAAACAATTGCTGCCAAACGCCAGTCCGAGTCCTTGCCCGCCGGCGAGAAGGCCAAGGTTCTCTCACGACCCAAACATTCTTCGGTGAGATGAGACGCCACCGGTCGCGAGCATCTTCCCTGTTTCGGCCCTCAAGGACAAGTTCGATTTTATAGGCCAAAGCCAGCAGAAGAATCCGGACAAGGAGCTAAAATGACTGGCCTAGAGAGGGTAGCCATGATAAATTGCAAATATGCAACGATTCACTTCGATAATCAGCTCTATTATTGTTTTGGCTATTTTCCGATATCGGACATAACAAACATTGAACTGCGATTTACTGAGCACTCCCTGATCCAGATACGCCAAGCATGTCGATTCGTTTTTACCAGTTAGCGGTTTTTTGCTTCTGGCTTGCGACCGCCACGTGGCTCATCTCCACAAAGCTGATGCCTGCCCTCCGGAGAGGTGATCCACCGAATCACCATGCAGCATCGGTTGCAAAACTTGCAAACACCCCGCCAGTGATCTGGGATATAAAATGGAATTTTCAGTCGGTTGGCTGGGCGGCCAACAAGATTATTACAAATCATGCTGGACAAATTGAGTTGCTCAGTCGCCTGCAATTCACAAGTTGGCCCAAGAGCAATTCCAATGCAGCCTCCTGGCTATCCAAGCAACTAACAGAAATTGGAAAGCAAGGAGGTGGTTTCCAAATGCAACTGACCAACCGTTCGGTATTGGATGACGACTACCGGCTGAAAACGCTTCAATCCATCATTACTCTCGGAAGTGATCCAGAAATGTCATCTCCATGGATACGGATCGATGGAGATGTCCATGACAACCAACTCCAGCTCGCATTCCATTTAGGAAATCGACATCTTGGAAACCGGACCATTCCCATTCGTTCCGATTGTCTGATTGACAGTGAAATCTCACCTTATGGATTTATGCCGCGACTCCGCATGCACCAGGAATGGACCGCCTATCAAATCAGTCCACTGCGTTCGCCAATGGGACCCCAAACACCTATCGTCGCCAAGGTAGAGCGATTTGAACCACTCGTCTGGGAGAACCAAACCACAGACACGTTTCTGATCACCTACCGCAGGGACGAAGGCAGTGGCTCGCGATCGGTCGAGGATTATCTCGGACGACTCTGGGTACGACCCGACAATGGAATGGTGCTGCAGCAGGAGATCGTATTGCTTGGATCACACATTCGATTAGTGCGGCAAACTCCCAAAGCGGCCGAACCACTGATCCGCCGACTCGAGCAGAACTGGAACGCGGCGTGCAACAATATCGATTTGAAGAAGACCGCCCACCCGATCGATGAGAGATCAGGCAAACCATGATTGAATTTGAACAGATTTCGCGATCGTACGGCGATCGTGTTGCCGTTAACGACCTCAACCTCACCATCGCGCCGGGTGAGCTTTTCGCGTTTCTCGGCCCGAATGGAGCCGGCAAAACGACAACGATCAAGATGGCAGTGGGATTGCTGCAGCCAAATCGCGGGAGGGTGCGGATTTGCGGCTTCGATATTGCAAAGCACCCACGGATTGCGAAAAGACGGATCAGTTACGTCCCCGACGAACCTCATCTGTACGACAAACTGACCGGTCGAGAATTCCTTCAATTTATCTCCGACATGTACGGGATGGATTCCACAACGGGTCCCAAGGAACAAGCCGTTCAAATCGAGCGGTTTGAACTATCCAATTTTGCGGACGAACTGACAGAAACCTACTCCCACGGCATGAAACAACGACTTGTATTTGCCGCCGCGCTTCTGCATCGCCCCGAAGTACTCATCGTTGATGAGCCAATGGTCGGCCTGGATCCAAAAAGCATCCGGCTTGTCAAAGATCTTTTGCGTGAGAAAGCAGACTCCGGAACGACCGTTTTCATGTCTACCCATACGCTTGCTGTCGCCGAGGAGATCGGGGATCGCATCGGTATTATTGACCACGGTAAAATTAAGTTTGTCGGTACTATTGAAGATCTGAAAAAATCGCTGGCACAACAGCAATCGACGTTGGAGCGAATGTTTCTTGAACTCACTGAATCGGGCGAAGATCCCGCTTCCGCAGATCTACCGGAGAGAGCGAACCACACCCACCCCGAAAAACACTAACGGGCAACCCGTGCTTCATGACATTCCATCGCACGCAGAACGGTGAGACAGCATCCCTGACATCACCGAGCCAGGAAGGCCGGACCTATCGCCGACTCCGCATCACCATCCTGAAGACAATCTTCTGTGAACTATGTGCCAGTGCACGACTGCGACTTGCTCTGGCACTTTTGATGAGTCTAGGGATTTGGGTTTCATTGTTTTTCATCATGCATGAGGGCTTTTCCTTCCTAGAACAAGAAGCGGGGGCTTTCACTCAGGAAACCGTTGAAAAAGTCTTTAATATTTTCTACGCATCCTTAATGATCATGCTCTTCTTCTCGAGCACAATTATTTTCTATGGCGGGATGTACCGCTCACAGGAGGTGGCGTTTCTCATCACGACGCCGACCAGCCCGAGCCGGATCTTCAACTACAAATTTCAGGAAGCGGTTGTACTCAGCAGTTGGGGATTCGTGCTAATCGGCAGCCCTATGATGATCGCCTACGGCGCTGTAGTGGGTGCACCATGGTACTATTACCTTCTGCTGCTCCCCATGATTATCGCCTTCGTATACATACCGACTTGCTTGGGAGCAATTGCCTGCCTGTTGGTTGTACACTGGCTTTCACGGTTCCGCCGTCCGATCGTTGCACTTATGGGACTTTCGATCGTGGCTTGCGGACTCTGGCTGCTGTGGACCATTTTCTTGCGTCAACAGAATGACCTGCTGACCCCGGAGTGGTTTGAAGAGACAATGCTCCGGCTGAGTGCGACAGAAAATCGTCTTTTACCGAGCTGGTGGCTCTGTAGCGGCCTGCTGGAAGCTGCGCGCCATGGTGGCACTTCGCTTGACTATCAGCCCTGGGCCCAGGCATTGCTGTTCTTGTCCCTGCTGGTATCCAACGCGCTGTTTTTACAGATGGTGGGCACCTGGATTGCCGACACATTCTTTTTGACAAGCTACAGCCGACTCCAGACGGAACATGGCAATCCGCGCATCGCCACGGTGCAGTGGATCGACCACATGCTAACGGGAATACTGCCATTCGTACCCGCTACAATTCGGATCCTGCTGGCAAAGGATATTCGCACCGTGCGACGCGACCCCTTGCAGTGGGCTCAATTCCTCATTTTCTTTGGTCTCGTTGGCCTCTATTTCCTAAACATTCAGAGCATCCAGAATGCAACGCCTTTTGTAGGGTGGGTCAATTTGGTGAGTTTTTTAAATCTCCTTGTCGTGGGGCTCATCCTTTCAACGTTCACCACACGATTTGTTTTCCCGATGATCAGCCTCGAGGGCCAACGATTCTGGATCTTGGGACTTTTACCCATCGAGCGGGAAACCATCCTATGGGGCAAATTCTTGTTTTCCGCAATTGTCACTGGAATCCCAAGCAGTTTACTGATCCTGCTAAGCGATGCATTACTGCAAATTCCCCCGGTCATTATTTTCATTCACGAACTAGCCTGCTTGCTGCTTTGCACCGGACTTGCCGCCATCGCTGTTGGGCTTGGCGCATGCATGCCCGATTTACGCGCAACAAGTCCTTCTAAAATCGCCGCCGGCTTCGGAGGAACATTGAATCTTATCCTCAGCGCACTCTATATCATTGTGATCGTAGG
The DNA here is from genome assembly GCA_014237955.1 of Planctomycetota bacterium. GTDB lineage: Bacteria > Planctomycetota > Planctomycetia > Pirellulales > UBA7805 > UBA7805. Next base: position 724 of record JABABY010000160.1, on the reverse strand, counting down.
GCTGACGGCAGCACCAAGCCACCTTCATGCGATCGCGCAACTTGGGCAGCTCCCAAACTCTCTCGACCCGCACTCGACGCGGATCTGGATGGTCGTTGGAGTCGGGTCCGCGGTCGTGATTGGTGTCGGCACCACCATTGTCTCTCTACGACGGGGCTTTCGCGCATTTAGCAAGATGGAATTCAGCTGAATAGAACACCAAGCCACATCGCCACGACCGGGGAGAACCGACCCGGCGGGCGAGAGGATAGAGAGCTGGTCATCCGAAGATGCCAAACCCCTTTGAGCCTTTACGCAATGCGTTGTTCGAACCTAAAACCCGCGGAAGGGATGGGACGCGGCCTCTTTTCCGGAAAGCATTTCGTCGACCGAAGGTGAGCAACCCATTGCATTGGCAATGGAATCCTTAGTGGCTTGATAATTGTAATCATAAATTTTCTTGTCGTCCTCTGCTTCCCAATGGATGAAGACACCACAAACGATGCAAAGCTCTTCGGCCTGATCTTTCGGAATGACGCCTGCTTCGACTGAGTCTGCGACTGCATCGGCAACTGCCGCTTGTGCCGGGCCAAACATCTGCACCGCCTGCTTGGCACCCTTGATGGTCACTTTCGTGATCATCACAGTCGATGGCTTAACGGCCAGATTAGGCTCAAGCACGGCCAACAGGTTGCTATGCCCCTCACTCTGGCGGGCCAAGGCATTGGCAAAGGCGACACCGACA
>JABABY010000015.1 GCA_014237955.1 Planctomycetota bacterium | reverse complement strand
TGTTGAATCGCCCCAGCGACCGAACCGTTGGAGAAATTTGGGATGAACACATTGAGTTGCTTTGCGCCGGCGAGGAGGCCATCAACGTAGGTGGCCCGGTTTTAGGGCCGATCTTGGCGCTCCACGGTGAAATGTCATTAGCCGAGGCCGAAATTTCTCCGGGCATTTTCTCGCGGTACAGCGAGACACTCTTGACCAACTTGTCAGATTGCCTGGAAGGACGATTCGTCTTTTCAGCGGATATGCGGGATGGGGAGAAGGGCAACTGGAAAATGAACTGGAAGAGGGCGGCTGGATTACAACCGCAGCTACCAAAGCCTATCTCTTCGAGGGAACCAAAGATCTTTGGCATACGATTGGTCGAGATATTACTCAAAACGTATTAGGTGGTGCTGAAAAAATCAAACACATTCCCGACGATCCATCCGTCAATTAATCGTACCTGCTGCCAACGAATCTAGAGAGCAAGTGGCAAAGACCGCGCTGGCCAACTTTTCAGACTGTCCAGATTCTCAGATTCACGTGGTGCGTTCTGCAAACACCTTCAAAAGAGGCGGTCCACTAAAACAATGCCACTTTAGGAGGTATTGTTTTTCTCTTCTTTACGAAAGACGGCAACCACATCTTCGACTGGAACAATAAACAGGCGATTATCCTGTTCAAAGTCAACCGGAATGCCATTGCGGGGATCAATCAACACCTTGTCGTATTGCTGTAGCGGATAGTCTGGATCACTTTCTATCTGCGCACTGATTGCGACCACGCGACCGGTCAGCACCGGTGTTTTGGCGTCATCAGGAAGATGGATGCCACCGCGTGTTGTGCGTTTCTCAGCATCCTTTCGGATCAAGACGCGCAGTCCGACGGGCTCAATCGTTTCAAGAGTCATATCTGTTTCTGTCATCGACGTCTCTCCAAAGCCAACCAGGATGTTCGACTTTTGTGCTTACTCTTTATCATTGTATACCTAAGAAGAGACATGTTGAAATCGGCGTTCAGCCGAGCAGCTATTGTAGACGGACTAGGATCTCAGCATGGGACATTAAGTGCGGACAACTGTTCAAGGAGAGATCCATTTTCCAATGCAGCCTCAAAGGCCGCCTCGTCCTTATACAGGATATGGCTGAGAAATTTGACTGCCCAATTCTGGGCCAAGGGGCTGATTGTAATAATTACTTTACCATTTCGATATGCTTCCCACATTTCGATTGCCGTCCCCATAGACGCTTCGGGTACACAGGCGAGTACAACGTCGACTTCTCCGCACATCCGATTGTGTTGCAGAAAAACATCGCGTCCCCGCTGTTCTCCGTATTCCAGCGAATCCGCATGATCTGCCAATGGATCATAGATTTCGCATCCGGGCAGATGATGCTCCAGACTGTTTTTCAGTCGCGGTCGATATTGCTGGTCGTGCAAGACAGCACTTTGGTGGGATCCTTGCATGATGCCAGCTAAAAAAATTCGCATGCGCGGTTTGCCTTCTCATTGTGATACATAAAGTACAACTTAGAAAATGCGATCCCCCTATCTCATTTCTGTGGGATCTTTAGGATACGGTGCTGGCCTTGGAACTGTAAACTAGGCTCCGATATAAAACAGAAAATGAATTCTCAGACATGTTCTTCCCAACCCACCTCTACATCCTGCTCGATAGAGCCGGACCTGGATCGGGCTACGCAGTTGGTTTTCAAGTTGTTGGCTTTGCCGGGTGTTAGTGGACAGGAAAAGGTGGTGGCCAATTTTATTCGTGAACAGTTAGTAAACGCTGGCGCAGACCCGAAAGCAATCAAAACCGATCAGGCACATCGACGCACACGCCGGGCTGGACAGGTTGGCAACTTGGCTTTTCGACTTCGTGGAACGAAGCGGCGTGAAAGACGGATGCTGCTGGCCCATATGGATACGGTACCAATTTGTGTTGGTGCCAAGCCCGTTTTGGAGCAGGGCCGTATCCGGTCAAAGGATTCCGCCACCGGACTCGGCGCCGATGATCGGGCTGGTGTGGCAGTTGTTTTAAGTACCGCCCTCGAATTATTGCGGCGAAAGGTGCCCCACCCCCCACTCACCTTCCTCTGGTCCGTTCAGGAGGAGGTAGGGCTACAGGGCATTCGACACGCTAGCCTGGGGATGCTCGACAAACCGAAATTAGCCTTCAATTTTGATGGCGGCTCGCCGACGAAATTAACCATTGGGGCTACTGGCGGATATCGGATGACAATTCTTGTTGAGGGCTTGGCGAGCCACGCTGGCGGAGCACCGGAAGCGGGAGTTAGCGCAATAACAATCGCGAGTCTGGCCATTACGGATTTACAGCAACGCGGGTGGCATGGGGCAATCGCGAAAGGATCGAATCGCGGAACGAGTAATGTTGGAGTGATTCAAGGTGGCACTGCAACAAACGTTGTTGCTGATCGGGTACAGATTCAAGTGGAAGCGCGCAGCCAAAGTAAATCTTTCAGAAAGCGAATCGTACGCGAAATCGAAAACGCCTTTAAAAAAGCCGCGAGGTCGGTCACTAATGCGACTGGCAATTGCGGAAAGGTTGAGTTTCATGGCCATCTTGATTACGAATCATTTAAATTATCGTCGCGACAGCCCTGTTTGCAGATTGCCGAATTGGCCGTTCGTTCTATTGGTGGCACACCGATGCGTTTTGTGAGTGCTGGCGGTTTGGACGCAAATTGGCTGACTGCCCGGGGGATACCAACGGTAACACTCGGTTGTGGCCAATTGTTTCAGCATACGTGTTCAGAACAGCTGGACCTTTCCTGGTTTCATCAGGCATGTAGAATTGCGATTAGGATAGCAACGTCACAAGAGCAATAACTTCCGGACGGGAGTCCATGGGCAGGCAACTGGAGGCGACGGCATGAAACTGGATGATGAATTGTGTCTCTGTTTTCATGTGAGTAAGCGAAAGGTTCTTAATTTTATTCGCGTTAACAAGCCGCGTGTCGCAAGTGAACTGACCGATTGTTCCGGGGCAGGAACCGGTTGTGGTTGGTGCCGGAGCTACCTGTGCCAGCTATTTGAACGGACCGATAGTAGTAAGCCATCGTCAGAAACAGAGAGAGAGCTTGATGAACCCACAACCGAGCAATATGCTGAGGCTCGGCGCAAATACGTTCAAGACGGGCACGGCACGCCTCCGCCGGGTGCCACGACCGTTAATTAGGGGTATCTAGTAGATTGTTTGGCGATTGATTAATATGGCGGACTCGGTGGTGGCAGTGTCTTCGGTTCATTTTGCCGTTAGGAAGCAGTTAGAAGCAGGCATACATCATGGCTCGTAAAAAGGTTAGTATCAAAACAAAACGCGCGGAAGCTGACGCGGCGACCAAGGCAAAAAAGAAAAAAGCTGCCGCAAAGACCTCAGGGGCAAAAGCGACCTCCGGGACAAAAGCCAAGGCTAAAACAAAAGTAAAGGCTAAGGCCAAGACAAAAGCTAAGGCTAAGACAAAAAGGACACGAAAAAAGGCTGTTACAGAAATCCGGCTGAAGGCCTTTTGGGGAGTATTTAATCAATCCCTCAAACGTGTGGCTCTCTATGAATACAGCCAACGACGTCAGGCCGATAAGAAGGCGTCGGATTTGATGGAAAAGGGCAAATCACCTCATTTTGTTCAGCTGGTCAAGGAAGTCATTGAGGGAGAGTAATTTGGCTCCCCCCAATGTCACCCAGATTTTTCCACCCCGTGTCTATCTGTTTGCTCTACTCCTGCTTCTCGCGCAGCGGTAGCAATTACTGGCTTTGGGGCAATCAAGAGGTTACTATTCAATAGTGGAAAGATTAACCCAAGGCATCATTGATGGATTTTTTTGAAGGTCGCACGGTCGGCATCGACCTGGGAACAACATTTTCAACACTGGCGTACGTGGATGAAAACGGGACGCCCGTTGCGGTCGCCAACGAGGATGGTGAGGAGGAGACTCCTAGTTTAATCCTACTTGCGGAGACCGGACATGTTATTGTTGGCCCGAATCGCATGCGAGCAGCAATGGAAAATCCAGACCATGTTGTTGACCGCATCAAGCGCCATATGGGGGAGGTCGAACAAGAGTATAAGACGACCTTTGATGGCAGGGCAATTACCCCAGAATTTTTGTCCGCTTTAATATTAAAAAAATTGAAGCAGGACGCTGAAGCGCAGATTGGTGAAATTGGCAACGCAGTCATCACGGTGCCCTATTACTTTAATGATCTTCGCCGAAAGGCAACACAGGATGCGGGACGGATTTCCGGCATTAATGTGATCGACATTATCAACGAGCCGACAGCAGCGACGCTTACCTATGCATGGGAACAGGGTGAATTGGGGGCTTTTGCCCGATCGGATGAAAAGCCACGGCAGACTCTGGTGTACGATTTGGGTGGAGGCACCTTTGATGTAACCGTTGTGAACTACAGCCCGACGCATTTTCGCGTCCTGGCCACCGACGGAGATGTTCTGTTAGGCGGCGTCGACTGGACGGATCGAATTCTTGATTATGTTGCTGAACAGTTTACTGCATCGCAGGGCATCGACTTTCGCGAGTCTCCGGAAGCGTTGCAAATGATACGCTATGAATGTGATCAGGCAAAAGTTGCCTTGACAGATCTTGAGGAGACGGCCATTTCGTGTCGCCATCAAGGCAAGGCCCTTTCTGTTCCGGTATCAAGAAATCAGTTTGAAGAAATGACTGCCGATCTTGCACAACGAACGATCGATACCGCCGAACTTGTCTTGGAGCAGGCCAAAGTACGCCCAGATGAATTGGATGCTGTTGTCATGATTGGTGGATCGAGTCTCATGCCGTTAATGCGGAATCGCCTCGAGGCCTTGATTGGCATGAAACCGTGCCGAGATATATCGCCATTTACAGCGGTAGCACAGGGCGCAGCAATTCACGCCGCAATTCTTGAGGCAAAACATCGAGGCACGGATTCCAAATTGGCAGAAAGTCTAAAGAAAAAATTATCGGCGGTTGAACAAGAAGATGTTAATTCTCATGGCTTGGGAATCGTTGCTCGCAATCCAAAAAATGATAAAGAGCGGAACTTCGTTATGGTTCCGAGGAATACAAAACTTCCCGTGGAAAAGCGACAGACCTTTCTTACGAACAAGGATGGTCAACGACGAGTACATGTGAAGGTGCTCCAGGGCGAAGCTCCCGATCCGTCGGCGTGTGCTCAGATTGGAGATTTTCATATCACCGATTTGCCGGAGGGCCTTCCTAAGGGTTCGCCGATTGAAGTCGTGTATTCTTTTGATGCATCGGGGCGCATTAGCGTCCAAGCCCAAGACCAGACGGGGGGGCGTTTTGCAACAAAGCAGATTGAGCGAACAGGTGCCCTTGACGAGAATAAGATCGATGCGCTTGCACGTCTTGCGGAAGATTATCGCATTGAATAACGCCCAACTGTAATGTGCAACTTTGCTTGATGGTGAGAAACGACATTCGATTACTAGTTTCATTCTGGCATACTTTGCATCCATGCAATGTGGCTGACGATTAGATGAAACAATCTGCGGATAGGCGAAGGCACTGCCTGTGGATGATAACTGATGGAAGTGCAGACGATTATGTCTTCTACTGGGACAATAGATGTCTACCGTGAGTGGTTGGGTATCAAGGATGGCGATCCGCCATTTGATTACTATCAACTGCTTCGTCTTGAGCGATTTGATGACGACCAGGCTAGAATTCGTCGGCACTACCGTAAGCTGAACAGCCACGTGCGTAAATATTCAACGAGTGATTACGCGCAGCAATCACAGCAATTGCTCAATGAGTTGGCGCGTGCCATGCTCTGTTTGACGGATCTTCAACGCAAAGAGGAATATGATCTATCCCTCGGGCACAAACAGGCGAGGGCAGGTCGGCGCGATAAACTTGCAGATATATTGCTTAAGGGCGATAACGTCAGCAGGGAACAATTAGAAATCGCAAGCCGTTATGCTGAGAGCGTCGGTTTGTCGCTGCGCGATGCACTCATGCAAAAGAACGTTGCGCCAGCAGATGTTATCATGCAGGCGCATGCCCGATCGATCGGCTTGCCATTCCTTGACTTAAGCGATGTTGTCATTGACGAGTCGCTGTTTCCGAAAATCTCGGCAGTCCTTGCAAGGACCCATTCCTTGGTCCCTATAATGGTCGAAAATGAACAGTTGTTGCTGGCATCACCTAACCTGCTGGATTTACAACTCGAGGAAGATCTTAAGCTCCGACTTGGCATGTCGATCCGAATGGTCGTCTGCACACCGGCTGACATCAATCAACTTATTGGTGAACACTATACGCGAGAGGCAGCAGAAGCTGAGTTGACCAGTCGCAGCGATGTGTCAGAAGAAGGGGCGGAGGTCAGTGGGTTTGCCAAAATTTGGACTAAGATCAAAAAGTGGATTGAAGAAAACAATAAGAAGTAGGCACGGCTAAATTGTTGTTGAGAGAAAACTCTCCCGCGATCTGTAGCTAACTCCGCAATCGATCTTTAAGGAACTGTAATGACATTTGCAGAAATAAAAGAATATGCATCGACCACGGTGTTGTATTTTGGTGCGCGCGTGGTTGGGGTCCTCGTTCTATTGATTGTCGCCTGGATTGTTGCCGGCATTGTTGCCCATCTGCTGGCCGGAACGATGCGAAAAGCGAACATTGACAAAACACTGACGCGGTTTGTTTCTAGGTTGGCTCGCTGGTGCATTTTAATTCTTTTTAGCCTAGCTTGCCTGGGGATCTTTGGTATTCAGACGACCAGCTTTGCGGCTGTCATAGGTGCTGCTGGCCTTGCCATTGGCCTCGCTTTTCAAGGAGCGCTCAGTAATTTTGCGGCTGGCGCGATGCTGCTTGTCTTTAGGCCCTTCAAAGTGGGTGATTTTGTTGAGGTAGCGGGCCAGACGGGGACCGTATTCGCGTTGGATCTTGTCACGACGGCAATTGATACACCCGACAACCGACGGATTGTTATCCCCAACAAATCGGTCTTTGATACCGTGATCCAAAACTCGTCTTACCATCCCACCCGTCGGGTGGATGTTGCTGTGGGGACTGAATATACAGCAGACTTAGATCGGACCCGGCAGGTGCTGCTCGAGGCAGTCCAATCTGTTCCCGACTATTTATCCGAACCGGAGCCAGCAATTGTTTTGTTGGATTTGGGCCCCTCTTCGATTGATTGGTCGGTAAGAGTATGGGCCAATGCATCCGATTTTGGCACAGTCAAGCAAGCACTTATTGCCGCAATAAAGAATCATCTGGACGAGGCGGGGATAGGGATCCCTTATCCGCAAATGGAAATCCACAACCACGCGATTTCTCATTAATGGCCGGAGCAATCCAGCCAAGTGCTCATGGTGAAGGGGGCATACAGAATAGGTTCCCTGCTTTCGTTGCTAGCTAGTGCGATTAGAACATCAGTTCTGGAGGTAAAGTGGGGCTGGTCCAAACCATGCCAGTGAACGATGGTACATCCAATAAAACTGGCCTTTACTTCATTCAGGCATGTAGGCACAATGCCCGCTCGAATTCGGCCTCTTGTGCGGTGTAGCACTGGCCGGATTTGGCAGTCCACAGTGGACGCCGTTTAAAATCGGTTCACATCAGGTCATGGATGGCCGCTTCGAGTTAGCAAGGAGTGCTAAACGTGAAAAACCGTTTCTTTCCAAACGTGTCGGGGGCATGGCCCCGCTTTGTTATCGTCAGTATTTCAATGGCCGTATTGGTATCGGCTTACAAGGCAAGCGCCCAAGGCGTGTCGCCACCGCCGAATCGCATTGCCGTATTAGATGTCAAGTATATCTTGGAAAATCATATTCGCTTCAAACAGGCGATGGAGGAACTCAAAGAACGATTTTCAAAAGCCGGAGAAGGGCTCAAAGCCGAGCGGATACGAATTGGCGAGATGGAAATGAAACTCCGGGAACTGAAGCCCGCAACACCCGATTATAACGACTTGGATGAACAGATTAATCGCGCCAAGGCTGAATGGACCCTCAATGCCAACAAGCAAAAAAAAGAAATTCGCAAGAGCGAATCCCAAATACTGTGGAATGTGTATTACGAAGTGAAAACAGAGACCAAGCGGTACTGTGAGCAGAACAGCATTGGTCTTGTTATTCAGTTCAATGGTGAGCCAATCGACAGTAAGCAACCACAAGATGTAGTGCGAGGAGTTAGTCGCCCCATTGTTTTTAATGATCCACAAATGGATATTACGCCGCATGTTTTAGCAAGTTTAAATAAGCCCGTGGGAGGCCAACAACCCAACGTGCCATTAAGCGGTCGACAGCAGGTGCCGCCACGATAACACATTGAATGTGAAGTTTTTCGTCCGCCTGCATCAATATTGTGGGCGATGTCTCTTATCTCGACGTAAAACTGCAGGGAGGCAGGAATGTCGACAGTCGCTGGTGGGGCCCGTGTGGCCACTTCTATTGACCAGGCTGGTAAAACAATTCGTTTGCCCGAGCAACCCCAGGCTACCATTGCCCGTATGGCGGTTGTTGAGGGCTTTGGCTATTGGGGAGGCAAAGATGTTAGGGTGGAATTTCATCCGGCGGAGGTGAACACCGGCCTTGTTTTTGTTCGGGATGATTTACCTGTACCCGTAAAAATTCCGGCAGCCATCCAATATCGGATTGAGACACCGCGACGTACCACTTTGGTCTGTGATGGTGCGACGGTTGAGATGATAGAACATATCATGTCCGCTCTTAGTGGGCTTGGCATTACCAACTGTGAAATCAGAGTGAATCAGAGTGAGATGCCAGGCTGTGATGGATCTTCCGCAGCTTTCGTAGATGCGCTCGATGCGGCTGGTATTGTTTCCCAGGATATTTCACAGCCTCGCCTGATAATTCAGGATACGACTCGGGTCGGTGATAGTGATCATTGGATTGAAGCACGACCCTCTCAGGATGGCAAGACATCCTTCAGATACCGATTAGATTACACGGAAGTTTCTTCGGCCATTGGTAGGCAAACAGCAGAATTTACTGTGACACCAGACGTCTTTCGCCATGAACTTGCCCGCTGTCGCACGTTTATGCTGGAGCAGGAAGCAAATTGGCTTCTTTCCCAGGGCCTGGGAACACGCGTACAGCTTACGGACGTTCTCGTTTTCGATCAGCACGGCCCTAAAGAAAACTCGCTTCGTTTTGATGACGAATGTGCGCGGCACAAGATCCTAGATATGGTAGGGGATTTTGCATTGGCTGGCTGTAATATTGTCGGTCATTTTATTGCACATCGTTCCGGCCACCGTTTAAATGCAGAACTGATAAAAGCACTCCTCAAAGAAGGACAAATCGAAGAATTTCATCGCTGACTAGAGCAACGACATTCTCTGCCTTCCTAAACGGCAAAGCAGAGAGCCGGATGAAGTATTTGCAAGTCCAGAATCGATCCTTATGACTACCTTTATTTCAGATCAAGCGGCTGTCGATCCCCGAGCGGAAATCGACGAAGATGTGGAAATCGGCCCTTTTTGCATTGTGGGTTCCGGTGCAAAGATCGGTCGTGGCACCCATCTGGTCGGCAATGTCACGATCATGGGTGAGGTGACGATAGGGAGCCACAATCATATCTATCCCGGTGCCGTGATCGGTGCCGAGCCTCAGGATACAAGCTATCTGGGAAGTGATACGCAAGTGATCATCGGTGATCACAATGTGATTCGTGAGGGAGTGACAATCAACCGGGGATCGGAAAAAGAAGATGGCATGACGGTCATTGGAGACCATAATTTTCTTATGGCAAATGTACATATTGCTCATGACTGTCATTTAGCAAATCATATTGTCATTGCCAACGGCGCCTTGCTTGGTGGTCATGTTCACGTGGAAGACCATGCTTCACTGTCGGGATCCAGTTGTGTCCACCATTATGCAACCATTGGCAGCTTTAGTTTTGTTGGCGGCCTAAGCAGGGTGATTCACGATGTTCCCCCCTTCATACTTGTGGAGGGACAACCAACTAGACCTCGCTGTATCAATGTGGTTGCGTTGAAGCGAAATGATTTTTCACGCGAAGCGATACGTGGTCTCTCCGAAGCCCATCGTTTGATTTATCGTGCAAAAGTGGGCCTAGATCATGCGCGTGAGATTCTTCGTGGAAATGATCAGTTGGTGCCACAGGTAAACCAATTGCTTGCCTTTATTCAACATCAACAAGAAGGGCGCCATGGCAGGGCTCGTGAACAGCGTCGAGCAGCTTAACAACGATTGTTTGTGGGTCAACGAGCATTCTTGTTGATAGCATGAATTTGTCAGGTTTATCTATGACGAGAAAAATTCGGATTGCTGTGATCGGATCGGGTCATCTGGGGCGTTTTCATGCGCGTCTTATTGAGGCAAATACAGACTTTCAATTAGTCGGTGTGGTCGACCCCGATACAGATGCGAGAAATGCGCTCGCCCAGGAGTTGCATGTCCCGGCATTCGATTCGTATCAACCCCTGTTGGATAACATCGATGCAGCGGTAATCGCCACGCCAACAGAATATCATCATCGAATCGGCATGGAATTGCTGCTCGCGGGGAAACACCTATTAGTTGAGAAACCTTTGGCCAGCAGTGTATCAGAGTCAGATGCATTGGTGGAATGCGCAGCGGCAGGAGATCGCATCTTACAAGTTGGCCATATTGAGCGATTCAATCCGGCATTTCTTGCGGTGTGCAACAAGATCAAGCACCCAAAATTTATTGAGGCTTGTCGGTTTAGTGGTTATTCGTTCCGCTCCACCGACATCGGTGTCGTTTTGGATTTGATGATCCACGATGTGGATATCATTCTCAGTATGGTCCATGCACAACCGATTCGCGTTGAGGCAATTGGTGCCTGTGTGATTGGTCCCCAGGAAGATATCGCAAATGCAAGAATCGTTTTTGAAGATGGATGTGTCGCTAACCTAAGCGCCTCAAGAGTCAGTTATGATGTTGTCCGGAAGATGCAGATTTGGTGTCCCGATGCATTCATTGCGGTTGACTATTCGGACACGACTGCCCGAGTTGCCAGTCCGAGCGAAGCGCTTTTGAGAGGCGACTGTGATGTCCAGAAACTCAGTCTTACGGAGAAACAACAGGCCAAGCAGCGGTTCTTTGACGATTGGATTAGCGTTGAAAACATCACCGCCGAATCCTGCAACGCCCTGGATAACGAGTTGCGAGATTTTTCTGAGGCGATCAAAACGGGAAATTCTCCTCGAGTTCCGGGATCAGCGGGTCGGGATGCAGTCGCTCTTTGTGAACAAATCTTGGGTAGCCTGGCAAGCCATGCATGGGATGGCCAGACCCATGGAGATGTTGGCGTACAAAGCACGCAGGAGCCAGATACTATTCCAGTTGCGCCATTCGGAAGGATCGTACCAATGCCCCATCGTCGCGCGGGCTAGTGCCAGGGCTCCGTCGGATTCCATCTATTCTTGGCGTCTTCTCGCCGGCGAAGGATCGCCACATGCACTTCTCGTCAAAGGCACACCCCATTGCGTTACTGCCCCAATTATGGAGTGTCCGGAGCAGGAGCCGCTTTCGGGGGCTGGGCATTTGATCTTGAAGTTTCACCAATGGGCGATTCGAATTCCAGACGACCCAGTTCCATACTTCGTGCAGCAGAGAGAACATCCAGAGTAATGTTCGCCACATTTGCCGTATAGAGGACAAGGGTTTGGATATCAGTCAAAACGACATGTATGTTTTTTTCCGTTGCAACCTTGTCGATGGGTTTTTTAATTTTGGTCCGAATTTGATCCGTCAGTGACTTTTGAATGCCGGCGAGGCGCTGTTGCGCCTGATTCGTCAATTGTCGAAGTTGTTGACTGGCATCGACTTGAAATCGAGCAAGTTGTTGCTTTTGTTCGTCATCGGGAAACTCTCCAAATTCTTTGCGCTTTTCGTCGAACAGCTGCTGCTGCTGGGACTGTAACTTGCGAATCTCATTCGTGAATAGAATTTTTTGATTGGAGAGCATGCGGTCCATTTCCCCCAACAGCCCTAATTCCTTTGCAATTTCATCAATGTCACAGACTGCCAGCCGAATGATTGGATGTTGATTCGCAGCGGCACCTGTACTGTCACCATCGTGCTCCTTGCTACTCTTTATCTCACATCCGCAGAGAACAAGAACGAGTAGACAACACGGATAGAGAGCATGTGTAAGCAGACGACCCAGCATAAGAACACCCCTTTTATTGTTTACAGCCCAGTCAAGTTGAAGTCGATAGTCGTCAAGGAATAACAAAAGCAATCAGATGACTGGAATGTAGTTTGTTACGGATTTTTATTTTAATGGACAAAAACGATTTTACCAGCTATCGAGTATCGCCAGGAAGGTTATGCAAGGTCTCGGTCATCAAAGAGAGCCAGGGCAAGCAGCATGGCGATGGCGATATAGACCAGTGAATACCCCCCAACCCAGGCAATATAGCTCAAGGGAACTTGCTCACCGGCGGCAATGGCGCCATAGATGTTGAAGTGTTCCAAAACGGGCAGCACGGTCGCACATAATTGCCCCATGAACTGGACAATCGCAAATTCTCCGACTGCGGATTGGACAAAGAGCGGCAGCAGATGTCCTACCACGTAAATTCCCATACAAATAATCAAATTTGCAAGGATCGAGAGTCGCGTCGAGATTGCGACGCTAATGGAAGCCAAAACGACGGATTCCATGAATGCAAGGACCAGGCCGGGTACCGCGAGTACAATGGCACGGCTACTGTCCTGCCACGTCACATAGTAATTGGCAGATTCGCGGGCGTCATAAGCAACTTTATAGGAAATACAGAGGACAAAAAGGATTCCGAGTAGCAGGAATAGCAGAGCCAGTGCGCTGGCAATCCCAACAAATTTTCCGACGATAAATTGCGAGCGGCCGATTGGCTTCGAGAGTACCGTCAGTGCTGTACGCCCTTCAATCTCATCGGCAACAGAGACGCTGGCTGTCCAGATTGCGAGAAACATCGACAGCAGCATGATGACCTGCAGGGAGGCCTCTTTGTACATCTTGATATCATCGCCAAATGTGAAGTAAGGGACAAACACGAATAGTAGAATCAAAAAACTACCGAGTACGACCGTCAAACGAAACAGCGGCTGGCTGACTGCTTCCTTGCCTGTGGTAAAGGCGACCGCTGCAACTTTTGGAAAACTCTCTTGCAATAGCAGGTGCAAGATAACGTATAGAAAAAGCCCACATGCCGTGTAGAGTATCAAGCGAGCCTCGGGAACGACGACAGACGTGACGAGTTGTATGCTTAGTGCTGCAGCTTCATTGCCATCATTTGCAACGTATAGTGCACGCACCGATTTTCGCAACGGGCCTATTGACTCGGGACTGCGTGTCCATTTAAAGGGCTCGCCGGGCAATACTTCAAAACGCTCGAGAGTTTCGATGCTGGCCTCAATCGGTGGCATGTTGATACCAACGGTTAGAGGCTGTGACGAGGCAAGAGAGATTGTCTTGAGTTCCCCGGAAGGAATATCCAGTACAATTTTTTGGTTCAGAGCATCCGCCTGAATATCTAGTTCGATGTTTTGAGCCCCTACCGAGGCCAAACGCAATAAAGATAGGAGAGTATCTTTCTTGCGATCAAAAAAACGACCCCCGAGTGAATCACTAATGGTCATTCCGATTGAAAATAAACCAAGTAACACCGCAACGACGAGTACTGGGAAAATCAGTTTTTCCTGGAGAAGCTCCCACATGGTTGCGGCACTGCGTCGGTGAATGATCACCAAGAGAAGAAATAATAGCGCGATACCAATCAATCCGGCTAGCGCACCAACGCCGATTAACCAGACTGGCTTCAAACCAATTACAAGTTCCTGTGTCACGAACTATTTCCTCTCAGACCGCCGCGTTCGCCTTTACATGCAGAGTCGCCAGCAAAGCAACCACAAAGTCGTTTGCAGGGCTTTGTGTCAATCAAAATACAATATCAAACCGAAAAAATTCACCCGTGGGAGGCAACTTTTCAATAGAAGTGTCTCGAATGTATTGGTCCATCAGGTTACTGACTTCGGCAAGAAATTCTGTTAGTTGTTCTGGTATGCCCTCAGCAACCAAATTGACCCGGCCATCGGGAAGATTCACAACATAACCGGTCACGCTATATCTGTCAGCAATGGTGCGGACAGTGTGCCGAAAACCAACACCCTGGACGTGCCCAGAGTAATGGACTTCCCGACGTACTGGGGAATCGGTCAACAGAAATCCACCTGGGGTTGGAAATTGGGGGAACAGAGTACCACGTATATCTACAGCTTTGGAAGATGTCCAGTATATTCAGCGATGGACCCGTTGGGCACCCGTCGCTATTTTCTGCTGTGAAAATAAGCTCTGGCGGGCAGAACAACGCACGCTGAGGTCATGCCAGCAGAACGGCTTGCCGGAAGAACATGGTCTCGGCAAAAAGAAAGGTATTCGTTGTTCACGAAACAGGTGTCAGGTTATTTGAGTATATCAATTGCACAAGTTGGGCATCACTCCGAACATTCATTTTGGAGAGTAGGCGTGCACGGTGCTTTGCTGCAGTTTGCAAGCCAATCCCAAATTGCGAGGCGATCTGTTTAATAGACAGGCCTTTCAATACTAGTGTCATTGTTTCCCGTTCACGCTTGGTGAGTTGATTTGCCAATGCTTTTACGCTGGCAGATTGAAGACCTTGCTTGCGAAGTTGAGAACGTTTCTGAATCCCTGTTTGAACCGCTTTGATTAAGACAGTACTACAAATCGGTTTTTCTAAAAAATCGATTGCACCGAATCGCATACCCCTGACTACGTCAGAAATGGTTGGCTTTTCGGCAATGAAGACGAAGGGGATCGGCAACCCACATTCGGTTAAGAGGAGGCTGTGCGCCGAAGATGAACCGTTATAGTCTCGCCTTTGCGCTTCGATAAAATCGTTGTATTCCAAGACAAGACAACTGGAACAGGTGGGAGAACAATGGTTTTTGAGGCCTTCCCACGTATTGTGACATTTTGTTTCGATTGTCTTGGCAGAGAGCGCTTTAGCGATTAATGCTCGCTGCATAGCGTTGCTGTCTAGAATATGAACAACTGAGCGAATCGTTGAAGAGTCTATCATTATCTGTTCCTGTCCTTCTGTCATCTCAGAATCACTAACCAAGGTGCCTTCATAAAATAGGTCGCAGCCCATTCATACTATTTAAACGCATTGATAATGCAGGAATAAAGAAACCGTTCTGAACCGATAGACAGCGCCTCTAAAGTGTTCGTCAAACACTACTATCTATTGGTCAGAAGTTCTTAATGATCGCAAGAGGAAGACAGAGTCAACCAACAGACTGGAACTTACAGTCGTCCGAAGCAACGCTGTAACGCTGGGTTACTTTTCCAGTGCAGTGGACAAGAGTTCGCTACGATCAGGCATGAACGAGTCAAGTTGCTGGAGTACCCACAAATGCGGGGAGTGACCAGACGTAAGCCGGGAACTACTGTAATCAATTACAAATGAAATACGTTCTGGGTTCCCAGTGGGCAATATTCAGCTTTTCGCAGTCGTTGATCTTCTTGTCTCTCGGTTGTTCCGGTATCCAACCGCTTGCAACCCTCCTTAAAGGTAAGCCAAAATGCCCTATATGACCCACTAGTAGTGTACTGACACCCGTGACCGATTGTCAATTAAATCCATGTTTATGGGGTTTTTTGGTCCTTTAGCGATATATCTATCCCTGCTTATTCCCTACATCCGCGATTTTTTTTCGTGATCACGACAAGCGGTTTTTCCACCAGGATTACAACCGTCTGATTCTGAATGCCCTCACTATTTGTTGTGTAAGGCACACCCCACGTACGGAGAAATTCCCAGCCTTGATGGGCGCGGTCACCGGTCCAGAAAAACCCGTCGCCCAGCACGAGAGTCTCTCTGACCAGTCGTGACGGCCATGCATTCATCGTTGATGGGCAGGCTGCAGGATACCCACTCAAAGAGTGATTGATGCAACTCAATACGCAACGCCATCGGTAAGATGATTGTTAGCGCCAAAACAATCTGATAATATGCAGATCCAGTCAGTTAAATACACTCCTAAGCGAACTCTGTGATGGTTGGCAAAAAGAATGAAGAGCGTCTCATCGCATCCCCATTTTTATTCCGCTTTGCAATACCGTGCCTCCGTCAGGATGCCGAGTGGTCTAAAAAGGGAATCCAGTTACCAGAGGATTGTTCGATCCCTTGCTTTGAATTACTCGATCAAACCGATCCGAAGCAAGCCCTGACATGGGCCGACGTTCGTGTTGCCTGGAATCCAGACGGGATTATTCTGAATGCCCGTGTGACCGGGAAACGGCAGCCTCCCTGGTGTCGGGCATCACGTATTGAGGATAGTGATGGAATGGCTATCTGGATCAATACCCGTAATACATCGCAAATTCATAGGGCGAGTCGGTTCTGTCACGAGTTCCGTTTCTTGCCCAGCGGTGGCGGGACCAAGATGACTGAACCTGTGGCCAGGCAATTGGTGATCCATCGAGCAAAGGAAAATACATCGAGCGATGGCGGTCCGCCGAAAATTCGTAGCGAACGGCGGGTGGATGGATATCTTTTAGAAGCCTTCATTTCGGCTAGTACATTGACAGGCTACAGTCCGGACGAACACAACCAGCTTGGATTTCACTATGTACTAAGCGATCGCGAAATGGGGCAGCATGTGATGACCGTTGGAGAGCCGTTTCCCTGCGATTCCGATCCCAGTTTGTGGAGTACATTAGAACTGATCGAGAAGTAGCCTACTGCCGTAGAGACCAACAGAGGAAACAATCGGCTGCTACATTGCTTCCAACCCGCTCCTCGATACCAAAAGCTCTAAAATAGTGGGGCACGATTGACGTTCTTTGGTTCGCCAATAGAACTTGGAAAATAAATATTGAATGGTTTCTGTGTATCCAGTGTAGTCAACAGGCTTCAGCTGGATTTGAGTACCATCTCGCGAGCCTGATAACTGCTGCGAACAAATGGCCCACTTGCGACCGCTGCAAATCCTAGACTGCGAGCTTGGCTTCCAAGGATGTCAAACACCTCGGGTCGCACATACTCTTGGACAGGCAGATGGTTCCTGGTGGGCTGCAGGTATTGTCCGATTGTAAGAAAATCGCAACCAGCCTCTCGCAAGTCAACGAGTGTGTCGAGGACCTCCTCGTGTGTCTCGCCCAGTCCCAGCATCAGACCACTTTTTGTTTTAATATTCGGTTTCTTCCTTTTGACTCGTCGCAGTAGTTCGAGTGTCCAAAGGTAATTCGACTTGCGCCCCCGAACGGTCCGGTACAGCCTTGGAACCGTTTCTGTATTGTGATTAAAAACGTCTGGGTTTGCCGCAAGCACGCGGTTGAGACTCGCTTTGCAATCGACAAAATCCGGAGTCAGTAGTTCAATGGTTGCAGTTGTCCGCTCACGGATAGCCAAGACACATTGATAAAAGTGTTCGGCACCTCCATCGGACAAATCATCACGCGTCACTGATGTGATCACGACGTGTGCCAGACCAAATCGCTCTACCGCTTCGGCGATGCGATCTGGTTCGTCGGCTTGGACTGGATTGACACGCCCTCTTTTTACAGAACAAAAACCACAAGACCGCGTACAGACATCTCCGAGGATCATAAAGGTGGCAGTACCACTCGACCAACACTCGGTGCGATTTGGACATTTGGCACTGTCGCAGACAGTCTCCAAACCCAGTTCCTCGATCACACGCGATGTAGCATGGTAGCCGAAACCCCGAGGAGGCTCGCGCCGCAACCAACTGGGAAGTCGTCTTCGATCCAACGGGGCACTCGTATCAGAATTATTTTTTAAAACGTCTAGTTGGTTCATGAGGGATGTCACTAAAAGAATGAAAAATGGTCATTGGATGTATGGTA
>JABABY010000159.1:4534-4863 GCA_014237955.1 Planctomycetota bacterium | reverse complement strand
GGCGCAATGGCGCCGGCAAGAGCACTCTGCTGAGAATCATGGCCGGGATCGACCGGGAGTTCGAGGGCGAGGCGGCACTCTGCGATGGCTTTACCGTCGGCTATCTGCCACAAGAACCACAACTCGATGCCACACTCGACGTACGCGGCAACGTCGAAGCGTCAGTGGCAGCAACGCGGGCCATTCTCAACCGCTATGATGAAATCAATCTGCAGTTGGCCGAACCGATGGATCCTGAGAAAATGGAAAAACTGTTGGCCGAGCAGGCCCGCGTTCAGGATCAAATCGATGCGACGGGCGCCTGGGAGTTGGACCGGCAGATCGAAATT
>JABABY010000159.1:0-4524 GCA_014237955.1 Planctomycetota bacterium | reverse complement strand
GCGGATGTGACCCATCTTTCCGGGGGAGAACGACGGCGGGTCGCAATCTGCAAAATTCTGCTCGAGCGGCCCGATCTGTTGCTCTTGGACGAACCGACCAACCACCTCGACGCCAACAGCGTCTCATGGCTCGAGCGTCACTTGGCCGAGTACTCCGGCACCGTCGTTGCGATCACGCACGACCGTTATTTTTTGGATAACGTTGCCGGATGGATTTTGGAACTCGATCGTGGTGAGGGGATTCCCTGGGAGGGGAATTATTCAAGCTGGCTAGAGCAGAAACAGCAGCGGCTCAAGCGGGAACAACAGGCGGCCAAGGCCCACCAGCGGACACTCGAACGGGAGTTGGAATGGATTCGCATGGCACCCCGTGCCCGGCAGGCAAAGAGCAAGGCTCGGATCAAAGCCTACGAATCGATGGCGGACGAGGGTTTTCAGGAGCGGCCCGACGAAATGGAGATCCAGATACCCCCCGGTGAGCGACTCGGTGAACTGGCGATCGAGGCAGAAAATCTCTCCAAGGCCTATGGAGAGACGGTCTTGTTTGAGGATCTTAGTTTTCGTCTCCCAGCTGGGGGCATTGTGGGTGTTGTCGGTCCCAACGGCGCGGGCAAGACCACACTTTTCCGGATGCTGATCGGCGACGAAACACCGGATGCAGGGAGATTAAAAATAGGCGATACGGTAAAACTCGGGTATGTCGATCAGTCCCGCGATTCCCTCTCCGATACCGCTACCGTTTTTGAGGAAATTTCGGGAGGACACGACACATTCGAGATGGGTGGCCGTAAGGTTGCCTCCCGGGCCTACGTCGCCCGCTTTCACTTTCTCGGTACCGATCAACAGAAGAAGGTGGGCGACCTCTCCGGTGGTGAGCGCAACCGCCTGCATTTGGCTAAATTGCTCCGTCGCGGGTGCAATGTGTTGCTCCTCGATGAGCCCACCAATGATCTTGATGTCGATACCCTCCGGGCCCTGGAGGAGGCGATTCTCAGTTTTGCCGGTTGCGTTGTGGTGGTCAGTCACGATCGCTGGTTTCTCAATCGATTAGCGACCCATATTCTCGCATTTGAAGGCAATGGCTATGTACACTGGTGCGAAGGTAATTATGAAACGTATGAGGAGCAACGCCGCGAGCGGTTGGGGGTTTCTTCAGATGAACCGCGTCGTTTTCGATATAAGAAGCTTACGAGGAATTAAGGACCCGCTTGACCGGTGAGCAGCAATGAAGTAACAAGATCTGCTTGGTGTTCGCTACACCATCTATACGTTCTATTCATCGATTCATCAAGGATTTTTCAGCAATGACAATTTTACGATCCGGCACCTCAACGAAATACTCTGAAAACTGGGCCCAGGCGTTTGGGCGATCGGGCGGTTCCGGTGTGAAGAAGAAAAAGAAAAAAACCAGCGGTAAGTCGCGGAAAAAGAAAACAGCATCGAAGAAAAAAACCGCCACTAAAAAGAAAAAAAAGGCAAAAGTGACCAAGAAAAAATCGGCCAAGAAAAAAACGTCGTCGAAAAAAAGGAAGGCATCCAAAACAGCTCGAAAAAAAGTAGCCAGGAAGAAGGCCGCTAAGAAAAAGACAGCCAAGAAGAAGTCGGTGACGAAGGCGACGAAGAAAAAGTCAGCCAAGAAAAAGAAGGCGAAGAAAAAGGGTGGAAAGAAAAGAGCGAAAAAGCGGTGAGGCGATATCGTTTGTCCTACGGGACTTGGTTTTTTGAAATTGCAGAAAAAATGAGTCAGGAGTTTTTGTGATGAACGTACACTTGCAGTATTGCTCGCAGTGAAATTACGAGCCCAAAGCTCTCAGTTTGAAGAGCAAAATGATGGAATCGTACAATCAGGAAATATCGGACTTTACTCTTGAGGCTGGTTCGGGAGGTTGCTTCGAATTATCGTTCGATGGAGAATTGGTCTATTCGAAGCTCAAGACAGGTAGCTTTCCAGACGAGTCGGAGATGGTGGCCCTGGCCGGTGATCGATTGGGCCATTGATCGCTAGGGCCGGTATCACGATGGGACATTGCCTGGATACCACCGTTGTCTGGGTGCCAACGTTCACTGGCTGAATTGCAGCAGGCGGAAGGCGTGCCATGTTCTATCGTTTTCTCTCCAACCTGTTGCATCCTTTTACGTTGCTGGTGCTCGTGCTGGTGGTGGTGCTGGTGGTGGTGCTGGTGGTGCTCTGGCGAAAACGTGCGCTCTCGCGAGGAGGACTTTTTGCTTTAGCAATCCCGACCGCTGCACTGTATCTGTTTTGCACCCCCATGGTCGCTTATCTGATGTTGGGAACGTTGGAGTGGCCCTATCCTCCTATCTATGAGCGTCCTGACGAGGCGGCGGCCATTGTGGTCCTCGGCTCGGGTGTGGCCCCGCCCGATGCGGTTCGCCGCAAAGCGGTGCTCGATGCTGCGGGAAACGCCCGCTGTTTGAAGGCAGCGGAACTCTATTTTTCCGGACCACCCTGCAAGATTGTGGTCACCGGTGGACGGGTTGAGTCGTACAAAGAGGGTCCGGTGATGGCCGAAGTCATGCAGGATCTGCTTGTGCGGTTGGGTGTTGCCAAGGAGGACGTGATTGTCGAAGCGGGGTCGAGGAGCACACACGAGAACGCGGTTTTAGCAGCCAAGCTACTCCGTGAGCGCGGGATTGATTCGGTTGTCGTCGTCAGCGATGCGACCCATTTAGCCCGCGGCGTCTGTTGTTTTGAGCGTCAGGGTTTTTCCGCCGTTGCCGCCGGTTGCCAATATCGGGCTACCGAGTTGCGATTTACGATTTTCAGTTTTCTCCCGAGCCTCGGCGCGGCGGCAGCAAATCAGGCCGTTTTCCACGAGTACCTGGGATTGCTCTGGTATCAACTCCATGGTCGTATTTGAACACTGCAGCAGGCAGCGTGCTGGAATTTCTCTCCGTCGCACTGCAATAAAACGGCATCTTGCCAGATCGATTGCCTGCCGCCGCTCTGCATGGTGAACTTTTTGCGTAGAATAGAGATGCCGTTGCCGCATTGGCGGCGGCACCTTTTTGGCCAGCCGTTTTTGTCAGACGATTGAGTTCGCATGTCCGATTCCGCTGATTCTTCCGCGAGCCGATTGCCCCAAAAGGGCACTACGGATCTTTCTGGTCGCCAATTGGGCGATTACCAATTGCTGAGAAAACTCGGTAGCGGCGCGATGGCCGAAGTCTATCTGGCCGAGCAAGTATCCCTCGGACGAAACGTTGCCTTCAAAGTTCTCAAAGCGGAATTGGCTACCGATGCGACCTATGTCGAACGGTTCCTTCGAGAAGCGAGGGCGGCGGCGGCTCTGGTACATTCCAACATCGTTCAGGTCTACGAAGTCGGGCAGAGTGAAGGGATTCACTATATCGCCCAGGAATATGTTCAGGGCCAGAACTTGGCAGAACTGCTCAGCCGCAGCGGGCCTCCCGAATTGTCCGTGGCGGTGGCGATCATGCGGCAGGTATCGGCCGCGCTGGCAAAGGCGGGAGCGGCGGGAATCGTACACCGAGACATCAAACCGGAAAACTTGATGCTTGCAGGGACTGGCGAGGTGAAGGTTGCCGATTTTGGTCTGGCCCGAGTGGCCGAAGCGGCCAGCCAACCACAACTCACGCAGGACGGCATGACGATGGGTTCGCCGCTTTACATGAGTCCCGAGCAGATCGAAGGAAAGCCGCTCGATCCCCGTTCCGACATTTATTCTTTCGGTGTTACTTCTTACGAGATGCTCTCGGGACAACCTCCGTTTCGGGGGGACTCGAGCCTGAATGTGGCACTGCAGCATTTACGGATTGAGCCGGAGCGATTGGAGAATGTTTGTCAGGATCTTCCGCCCGGGCTTTGTCGTATTGTCCACCGCATGCTCGCAAAGGATCCGAAGCAGCGATTTGCCCACGGCATCGAGGTCCTTCGTGAACTCAAGGATTTGGACATTCCAGGCCTGGAGAGCGATTGGCCTGAGGAACTCGAGCAGTTCAACACGTCCGAAATGGCCTCTCTCGCCGATGCCCGTGCGGCGGCCACGCAGCAACTCTCGGCAGTGATGGCGAGTGAACAAAAAACGCGTCGGCTCACGCGGCAACCTTTTTTCTGGGTCGCCATTTCCATTGCACTGTTGTTGGGACTGTTGTTGGGTTGGCCCTCTGCGGAGCCGCCTTTGCTCTCGGCAGATATTCCCACCGGCATCGAGCGGATGCCAAGTGGCGAGGCCCAATACCTCTACGCGATGCACCTCGGTACTGAAGGGGGCTGGCAGAGTGTGATCGAGCATTTTCCGGCAGATGAGCACCATGTGCGTTTGGCCCATAAGCAACTGGCAGAACTTTACCTCACTCAGGATCGGCGCTACGAGGCTCTCAAAATCTTTGAAGATTTTACCCGGCAAGACGATATGGGTCCGGAGTACCGTGCCTACGGACTGGCTGGCCAATATGTGATTATGGTCCTCGATCAGGAAATGGATGCTGCGGGTAAAGTGTTTGCAACACTTTGGCCCATTCGCGATCGACTCAAGAAGTTTG
>JABABY010000158.1 GCA_014237955.1 Planctomycetota bacterium | reverse complement strand
TCTGTTACGCTTATAGGCTGTATTCTCACGGCGGTTTTAGTTCCCCAAAATCCCCGTCCCGTTTTACTGGTTGGCGGGAGCAAAACTGAACGAATAAAGCTTTGCACGTTGAATCTTGAACCGCAGCCGAATCGTCGGGTCGGCCTTCAACGTCTTGTTCCATGTCGTGCGGCCGTCGATCCATTGGGGAACGGTCCATGTCAGGCGTCCGTCGGTCACCGTCTTCGACACGGCTTCAGCGAGCGCCACACTTTTTCCTTGAGCATCAACCATACTCACCTCGACCGAACCCCCTTCTGCCACGTCCGCTGTGATCCGGATTTCCTGTCCAGCATAACCAATGCCAGTCGTCGTGATGATAGCGGGATTTTCTTGGGTCTTCTGTTGATACCCTGCAAAACCATCGGGGCGAAGTGTGGCTAGGGATAGGTTCCCGTTACGCCACCCACCATGTTTGTAGTCGCTCCCGCCATAGTAGAGCCGAATTTCGTTATCCAGAAAAATTGGATAGGCACAGGCATAGACACATCCGTAGTCATAGTCCAAGACGGTCTCCGAATTGGGAATCAGGTCCGAGTTGGGATCGATACGGTGCCATTTTATCGAATCGGGACTCCATGCCAGTTTCGATCGAGTACGGTCTTCGTCGCCAAATGAAGCGAGCAGCCCTAGGTAAACACCACCGTAACGAAATACGGGCATCGCGTATGGCTGAGCCCCTCGATTCAGGGCTTCCATCACCACTCCGGTGTTGGTCCATTTCTTGAAATCAGGACTCTCGATGCGAGTCACCTCTCGCCCCTTCTGGCCCCAGGTCCGAGTCATCCCGATATACTTCTTTAAATCGGAATCCCAGAACGCATTGTTATGCGTGTCACCGGCGATTTCCCCCAAGTTGACAGCTTTGGCCTTGCTCCAATGGATGCCGTCGGCCGAGTAGCTCGTCTTGACGCCTTGCATGATCATTTTGTAGCGGCGGGCCGGATTCAAGTCAGACGGGTCTTTGAAAATACCTGCACCATGGGGCCCCCGCCAAATCAGGTTGTTTGCCTTGCTCCCCTCATACTCGACGAGCCCCAGTTCGGGCTTTTCCCACTGGATACCGTCCTTGGAGGTTGCATAGCAAATCCCCATTTCACGACCCGGGCCCGGACGGTATTTTTTCTGACGCTGTTCGAGGGTCATTCCCTTTGCCGATCGGTCCACAATAAAGGGACTGTACCAACATTTGTAAATCTTCTCGTCTGGATCATACATTACGTTCCCGTAAAGATTATCGAAACGTATCTCCCAAGGTTTGTCCTCCACAAAAAGCGGGTTGCTTTTGTGTTTCTGGACCGTCCCCAGAGCGAGTCGCGCGTTCTCAGTTTCCTCGACGATCCGGCTGTCCAGCAGAAGAAAGCGGTTACGATCTGAGTCCAACTCGTGTGCGCTCGTCACCGATTCGAGCACCGTGATGCAGGTGATCGTCATCACCAACACGCAACAAACGATCCAGCCGACTCTTCGCTTTAAGAGTTGTCTCATCGATTCACTCATTTCTATTTATAAGGCCATGGTTTGACTTTGGCCCGCACCGCCCATCGTTCCCATTGGCCAAGCAGTTCCTCGACCTTTTCGGGGTACTTGTCCGCCAGGTTTTGTAATTCCACCCGGTCCGCCTTCATATTGTAGAGCTCCCATGAAAACTCATTCGACTCACGGCCGCGATCCCCCTTGCAAACCAATTTCCAATCACCGTCACGAATCGCGCAATTGAGGTGGTGCTCGAAATAAAGAGCATCGGTACGTTCCAACGGTTTCCCAGAGAACGACGGTCGCAAACTCACCCCCTCGACCGGGATGATATCGTGATCGCCAAACTTCTTGGGATAAATTCCGCCGGCCAAGTCGACACAGGTCGCCATGATGTCAATCACATGTCCCGGCTGATGCTCCAGCTTTCCATTAAGCGAGGGAGCGATCCCCTTGGGCCAGTGCACGATCAATGGGGTCGAGATACCCCCTTCGTGAGCAAAATGTTTGTATTCGCGAAACGGCGTGTTCGAAACGTTGGCCCATCCTCGGCCGTAGCCGATGAATGTATCCTCCGGACCGGCCATCACGCCCGGCCCCGTTTTCAGTGGACGGCCGTCGCGGGTCTGCATGGGCGGCCAGATTTTTCGTTGTAGATCATCGGGCCCCATCGGTTTCAGGTCGGTGGCATAGCCATCTTTGGGCGCGCCGCGACCGTATCCTTCGGCGCATCCGCCGTTGTCCTGCAGAAAGAAAATGAGCGTGTTGTCGAGTTCCCCCTGCCGCTCCAACTCGGCAACGATCCGGCCGATACCTTGGTCCATCGAATCGATCATGGCCGCATAGACTTCCATGTTGCGAGCCTCCCAAGGCTGGTCCTTCACTGCCTGCCAGTCGTCGGCTGGCGGTGAGAGTTGCGTCTCGGCCGGAACCAGTCCTAATGTTTTAAGCCTCTTCAATCGAGCCTGGCGAATCGGTTCGAAACCTTGATCGTACTTTCCTTTGTATTTGGTGATGTCACTCGGCAGTGCGTGCATCGGCCAGTGCGCCGTCGTATAGGCGGCGTACAGGAAAAACGGCTTGTCAGGGGATTCCTCTGCGTGCTGTTGGAGGAATGTGACCGCGTTGTCGCTGATTGCATCGGTGTAGTAATAGGTCTTGGGTTGGTACTCCGGATCATTCACCGGCGTGATGAACGTGTTGCCCCGACAGAGTGTTGCCGGGTCGTAGAAACTACCCGCACCTGTGATCGTGCCATAATACTTTTCGAATCCACGTTGCAGCGGCCAATTATCTTTTGGACCCTGAGGGTTAACATGCCGAGTGACGTGCCATTTGCCGGCCATATACCGCCGATACCCCGCGGTACTAAGCGCCTCTGCGATCGACACCACGTCGCGCCCCAATTCACCGCGATAGCCAGGAAGATTACTGTCGCCCGTCATCAGACCTACGCCTGCCTGATGCTGATACACTCCTGACAGCAGTGCCGCGCGCGTGGGGCAACATCGCGCGGTGTTGTAGAACTGTGTAAAACGCAGTCCCTGCGAGGCGAGCTGGTCCAGATTGGGTGTGTTAATTTCGCCGCCATAGCAACCGATGTCTGAGAAGCCCATGTCGTCGGACATGATCAGCACGATGTTCGGCGCGTCGGTCGCCTGAGCGTTGCAGGCCGCCACACTCAAGGCGGAGACCAACAGGACCAACGCGATAATAGTGTTCCGCATCCTCATCTTCCGCTGCATCTTTCAATAACCTTATTCAATTAATCAATAGACCAAACCGATGCTGGGTGCGTTACGTCCACTTGCGTTGTGCACCGCCGGCACCCTCTTTTTAGCTTTTCCCGAGTGAACTCGCGCCACTTGGCAAGCTAAAGCTTAACACGAACTTGCCGCTGCTCCGAACCAGCGAAGGTTTCTCGAATTGTTCTTGTCACGGTTTCGGCTAGTTTTTGTCAGAGCCTTCCCAAAATCTTCCTTAACGATCTTATAGGATTTTGGATCTTAACCGGCCCCAGCCGAATACGCTTCAAATCCAACATAGAAAATCGGGTGTAAACGGATCCAGGGGATGACCGGTCTCAGGCGATGACTCGTGGTCCAAATGGGGATTACTCCTCAATGTCCCACAAACTCGTCCGAGTTTCTCATTTCTATGAAACATAGGACGAGTCTGTTACGCTTATAGGTTGGATTCTTACGGCGTTTTTAATTGGCAAAGGTGTTTTGATGCATAAGTGGTTCATTGCAATTTTAATCATGACCCTGCTTCCTTGCTCGCTTCGCGGGCAAGAGACCGACCTCAAATCGACCAAGGCGAAGGCCGCGGTCCGTGAATACGAGCGCAAACTAGAAGACGTCGACAAGGAGATCAAGAAACAGCTTAGGGACCTCGAAAAAAGCTACCAGATGAGGGCGGAACTCATCCGTGCCAGATTGATAACGAACTTGAACGAGGCGATGGAAGAAGAGGCACGGAAGATCAATGTTGAAGAAGCTAACAAGATCAAGGGCGTCATCGACGACAAGAAAGAGACGGCGGCGCCAACGCTCAATGCGTTAATGGGGCGGCCAGACAAGCAGCCCGCGACAACGACGAAAACCAAAACCCCAAAGGTCCGCATCCCCAAAGCTGCCCTAAAATTCAATGAACATCATTATGCAATATGCACAGATCCGATGACTTGGCATCGGGCCAAGGCCTACTGCAAAGCCCAAGGCGGGCATCTGGCCAGTATCAACACGAAAGAGGAATTCAACTTTCTAGACCAAGCATTTTTCCAACGAGTTCCAAATCTATACTTGGACGGAACGGACGAACAAAAGGAAGATGAATGGGTCTTTTCCAATGGCCGAAGGGTCGACTTCTCGAACATCCCGGTCGATCGCAGAAAGATAAGTGGTGTGCGGCACCGCCATCACCTGGCACATTATAAGGGGATCATCCGTGATGACCCGCCCGGATTCCGACTCCCCTTCATCATCGAATGGGACGAATAACAACTTTTAATCCGCAGGTCTTGGGTTCGAGCCCCAACGAGGTCACTGATAAGTGACGAAAACAAAGCGTATATTATTGGCCGTGTGAACAGGAAGTTCAGGCGGTTTTTTTGTCGACAATTGCTCGTCATTTGACCTTTGCGCCATGTGTCTCAAAAAACTCTTGGCGGACGTCGAGACCCGACAGCTTTTCGCTTTTCCACCACCCTGCCGCCTACTTTTTTCTGGAAGTTGGACTCCGTGTTGCTGTGGGAGATATTGCATTGCAATTTTTTGGCAATAGTCGACGCCGCCCCGCATTAGATTTAGAGTAAAATCGGCAGAGAGACCGGTTTGATAATGTTTGCGCGTTAAATTTGC
>JABABY010000157.1 GCA_014237955.1 Planctomycetota bacterium | reverse complement strand
CCATGGAATCACCGGTGGCGGTGATGGGCCAACGGCGCCATTTCTCAATCCCTATCCACGGGATTATCGCCAAGGTGTGTTTAAGTACAAATCAACCTTTGGTGCAGCCAAGTCAACCCATGACGATCTCAAGCGAGTCCTGGTCAATGGGGTTCCCGGGACCTCGATGCCTTCCTTTAAGTTGCTGCCCGATAATGAAATCGAGGCCCTTGTGGAATACGTCCGCTATTTAAGCGTACGGGGTGAAACGGAAATTAAATTAATCGAATACGTTGCTGCAGAGGGCGAAATGCCTGGTGGAATTACCGAAATTGCAGGCGGGTTTCCGCTAGTGCTGGATGATGAGGGAATCCCCGAAGAGGAACCGGAGGAAGAGAATATTGTGGCCTCTGTCGTGGCTCAGTGGCTCAATGCGCCGTCTCAGGTTATTCATCCGGTGACGCCACCGATTAACTTCCTTGATCCGGATCCCGAAAAACTCACCGCAGCGATTAACCGCGGTGAAGCGTTGTTTTATTCAAAAAACCTCCAGTGTAACAGTTGCCATGGTGATTCGGCCCAAGGTGATGGGCAACAAGATAAATACAGTATCTGGTTCAAATGGCGCGAAGATCTCAATACAAATCAGGATGATCCTGAAGAAATCGTCCGAGTGGTACACCAGTTTATGGAAGCAGGTGCGCTCAATCCCAGAACCGTCCAGCCTCGTAACCTGCGATTGGGTGTGTATCGCGGTGGGCGACGACCGATTGATATCTACCGCATGGTGTATTCGGGGATCAACGGCGGTCCGATGCCGGCTCAGGGGACCGAGCGAGGCATTGATTGTGACGAGGTACCCGACAACGAAGCGGGTGGTAGTATTCCGCGGAGCCAGATATGGGATGTTGTGAGTTACGTACTTTCACTCCCCTATCAGCAACTCAGCAAGGGGCCGGTGCAACGCGAGGGATCACAATTTACGCCACGGTGAGTGCGAAGAATCAGTAGAGATAATTTTATTGTCTGCGATGCGATCTAGAGGAAAAAAGCGAAATAGGTTCTGTACTCAGTACCGAGATGTGGCCTGTCGAGACGAGGTTCTCGAAGGCTATTTCAGAGGCTGAGACAAGTTGTTGGAGAGACAAAGTGGCCAAATACTGGAGTTGGTTATTTTTCCTAGTGCCCGTACTCGGTACGGCGCTCTTCTGGGTGTCTGCGGACAGTCAGAGCCGGCCGCTATTGCAACACTGGTTTCCTCGAGATGTTTCCGAGTATGGCCACGTAATTGACAGCCTCTTCATGGTGATTCTGTGGCTTACCGGAATTGTATTCATCGCTACAGAGGTTGCCCTGGCATGGTTCATGTGGCGCTATGAGGCACACGTGAATAAAAAACAAGTGAAATTTATCCATGGTAGCCATAATCTTGAGGTGGTATGGACAATCATTCCTGCTGCAACGTTGTTATTCATCGCCATCTACCAGATGAATGCCTGGGCCGAAACGAAAGTTCGGGAGCCGGATAATCCAGGTGTTCGTGTTGAGGTAACAGGACGACAGTTCGAATGGCGATTGCGCTATCCGGGTAAAGATGGCAGCTTCGATACGCCGGATGATTTGTATGCGGTCAATGTGCTGCACGTGCCTGTGGATGAGGACATCCTAGTAGAGCTAAAGAGTGAGGATGTGTTGCACGATTTCTTCTTGCCGAATCTGCGCGTGAAGCAAGACGCGGTGCCCGGGATGAAGATCCCGGTGTGGTTCAGAGCAACCGAAACGGGTGTCTTTGATCTGGTTTGTGCCGAGCTTTGTGGATGGGGGCATTACAAGATGAAGGGACATATCAAAATCGAATCGCGAGAAGAATTTGACGCCTGGCTTGCGGA
Organism: Planctomycetota bacterium; assembly: GCA_014237955.1. Taxonomy (GTDB): domain Bacteria; phylum Planctomycetota; class Planctomycetia; order Pirellulales; family UBA7805; genus UBA7805. Next base: position 3,012 of record JABABY010000157.1, on the reverse strand, counting down.
ACTCAAACAAAAGCAGCACCAGGCGGTCACGCCGCCGGGAGAGGAAGAGCAATGAGTACTGCATCGACACAGAATCAAGGGCACGCATCACCCGAGCCGGCACGGTCGCATGGTATCGGACATTTTATTGGCACGTACGTATTTTCACGGGACCACAAAATCATTGGTCTGCAATTTTTATTTTCCACGCTGATTTGGTTTTTGGTGGGCGGTCTCTTAGCCCTGGCGGTGCGTTGGCAGGTTGCTTGGCCCTGGGGAGAAGGTGCCCCGTTTGGGATCCAGGGAATGCCAATCCTTGGAAATTTATTCTTTGCTGAGCAGGGAGGGCAGATTTCTCCCGAGTTCTACACCATGCTTTTCACGATGCATGCCACCGTGATGATCTTTTTTGTGATCATTCCGATTCTCGCGGGTGCCTTCGGGAATTACCTGATTCCGCTCATGATTGGTGCCGATGACATGGCGTTTCCAACGCTCAATATGTTGAGCTATTGGTTCATGTGGCCCGCATTTATCGTGATGACGGCAGCCTTTTTTGTGGAAGGAGGCGGTCCGGCGGCAGGCTGGACTTCCTACCCGCCGTTGTCGGTGTTAACCGAGGCGGCACCCGGGAGTGGGACGGGGCAAACCTTCTGGCTCATTGGTGTGACGCTTGTCGGAATCTCGTCGATGATGGGTTCCATCAATTATTTGACAACGATCCTGCAAATGCGGGCACCGGGAATGACCATGTTCCGGCTGCCGTTGACGATCTGGGCAATGTTTATCACAGCCCTTCTGCAGGCATTTGCCCTGCCCGTACTCACTGCGGCCGGCTTCATGCAGTTGGCGGATCGGTTGATAGGGACAGGCTTTTTCCTGCCGGATGGCGCAACGGCCAATAACATGGCGGCGGCAACGGGGGGTGGCCAGCCGCTTTTATGGCAGCACCTGTTCTGGTTTTATTCTCATCCGGCGGTTTACATCATGATCCTGCCCGCCATGGGCATGGTCTCCGACATCATCAGCTGTTTCGCAAGAAAGCCGATATTTGGGTATAAGCCGATGGTCTATTCCATTTCCGGAATTGCCGGCCTGGGCTTTGTGGTCTGGGGACACCACATGTTTATCTCAGGAATGAATCCTTTTTTGGGGATGACATTCATGGTGGCGACGATCATGATCGCGCTGCCCAGTGCGGTGAAGGTGTTTAATTGGTTGGGCACGATTTGGGGCGGCAAATTATTATTCACCACGCCAATGCTTTTTGCCTTATCGTTCGTCTCGATGTTTATCATTGGTGGACTATCGGGAATTTTTATGGCTGCCACGCCGGTTGATATTTTTATTCACGACACCTATTTTATCGTCGCGCACTTTCACTACGTCCTATTTGCAGGAACTGCGATGGGAGTCTTTGGGGCCATCTATTTTTGGTTTCCGAAAATGTTTGGGCGAATGATGAATGAGTCATGGGGCAAAGTCCATTTCTTTCTCACCTTTGTTTTTTTGAATGGCACTTTTTTCCCAATGCACATTCTAGGTGTGGTTGGTTTTCCTCGCCGCCTGGCGGATGCCTATCAATATGCGGTTTTCCATAATCTGCAACCCATGAATGAATTTATCACTTGGTGTGCAATTGGTATGGTTGCTGTCCAGGCCATCTTTGTCGTGAATTTTGTCTACAGCATATTCTTGGGTAAAAGAGTGGGTCGGAATCCCTGGGGAGCCAATGGCTTGGAATGGAGTGCACCGAGTCCTCCGGGACATGGGAATTTTGATTTTCAGCCAATTGTGTACCGCGGGCCGTACGAGTATGGCTCGCCCGAATCGGACACCGATTTTTATCCGCAAAATCAACCACCGCCAGAGAAACCAGCGGCAGTGCCCGCTGGTGAACCTGTTGTTGCAACGTCTTGAATTTGAAGAGATTACAGTAAGACCGCCATCAAGATGGCGAGATGGGTGCTTTGTTGATGACATCCGCCGGTAAGACAAAAACGACGCAGGTTGACCTTGCGGCGAGTAACTGGCCGCACCGGTTGGCCGTTGCCCTGCTCTGTTCCACCTTGCTGTTGATCTGTGTAGGCGGGCTGGTGACGACACAGGGCGCTGGTATGGCTTTCAAGGACTGGCCGACCTCAGATGGTAGCAATATGTTTCTTTACCCATGGTTTCAAGCTGCCAACGATAAATTCGTCGAGCATGGGCACCGTCTGTTTGGTACGCTGGTCGGCATGCTTGCGATCGCGCTTTGCTTGAGCTTGTGGCTCAAGGAAAATCGCCGCTGGTTGGTTTGGATGGGAGTTTTGACGCTCGTCCTCGTGATTGTCCAAGGTATTGTGGGGGGCATGCGTGTCCTCGGGAACGATGTGCAGTTGGCGAAGATTCACGCTTGTATTGCGCCGCTGTGTTTTTCGCTTGTCGTTGCGATCGCGGTCTGCACGTCGCGCTGGTGGCGGGAGGCAAAAACGGTATCCTGTCGCCGCAGCGGACGACTCAAGAGACTTGCGGTCGTCACAGCGACGTTGGCCTATCTGCAATTGGTGTTGGGCGCTCAATTGCGTCATGTGGCACCTCAGGCGAATGGCGACTTATTCCGAATCGCGTTGGTGTTCCATCTTGTGATCGCTGGGATTCTTTTTTTTAACATCGTGTTTCTATTTTTGCTTGCAATCAAAAACCTGCGAGGTGAGAAGGTGTTGGTGCGTCCCACGCAGTTTCTGTTGGGACTGGTGGTCCTGCAGTTGCTTCTCGGTATGGGGACCTGGGTTCTCAAGTATTCCTGGCCGGCTGGCCTTTTTCCGCAGTCTCGTCTGGTAGCAGGATGGACCAACACTGCGGGGGGGATTGCCGAGTCGCTTGTCATTACGGCACACGTGGCAATCGGTTCACTGATTCTTGGTGTTGCAGTTATGGCCGGCTTGCGGTTCTTTCATGGTGCACGGAACGTATCGAGTCCAGAGGCAAAATCCTATCCGCTCATGGGAGTGACCACATGAGTAGCTCCACAATGGTATTGGAACAGCAACG